>NZ_JBMDKS010000079.1:0-3622 GCF_057809835.1 Mesorhizobium sp. FG116 | reverse complement strand
TCAGCTGTCGACGATTGGCGAGAGCGATGTTCGCCGGGGGCGCCGACCCTCGCCAGGACTGGGGATGACATGCAAGCGCAAGCGATACGCAAGCTGCCGGTCACGGTGCTCTCGGGCTTTCTCGGCGCCGGCAAAACCACACTACTCAACCACATACTTAACAGCCGCGAGAGCCGCCGCGTCGCGGTCATCGTCAACGACATGAGCGAGGTCAACATCGACGCTTCCCTCGTTCGCGACGGCGGCGCTGATCTGTCGCGCACCGACGAGAAGCTGGTTGAGATGACCAATGGTTGCATCTGCTGCACCCTGCGCGACGACCTGTTGCAGGAGGTGCGCCGGCTCTCGCGAGAGGGCCGCTTCGACTATCTGCTGATCGAGGGAACCGGCATCGCCGAGCCTCTGCCGGTCGCCACCACCTTCGATTTCCGGGACGAAAACGGCGAGAGCCTGTCGGATGTCGCCCGGCTCGACACGATGGTGACGGTGGTCGACGCCGCGAACCTTCTCAAGGACTATTCCTCCCGGGATTTCCTGCGCGATCGCGGAGAGACCGCCGGCAACGGCGACGATCGCGCCCTTGTAGACCTTCTGGTCGAGCAGATCGAGTTTGCCGACGTGATCGTGCTGAACAAGGTGTCGGACGCCTCGCGCCACGATCTCGACCTGGCGAGAAAGATCGTCCGTTCTCTCAATCCGGACGCCGAGCTGGTCGAGGTGGACTTCGCCAGGGTTCCGCTGGACAAGGTGTTGAGCACCGGCCGCTTCGATTTCGAGAAGGCCGAGCAGCACCCGCTCTGGTTCAAGGAACTGAACGGCTTCAAGGACCATGTTCCCGAGACCGAGGAATACGGCATCCGCTCCTTCGTCTATCGCGAGCGGCGGCCGTTCGACCCGACGAAGCTCAAGGCCTTCATAAACAAGCCCTGGCCAGGCGTGGTCAGGGCGAAAGGCTTCTTCTGGCTGGCCACGCGGCCGCATCACGTCGGCGAGATCAGCCAGGCCGGAGCGCTCATCCGCACCGGAAAGCGCGGCCTGTGGTGGGCCTCGGTGCCGAAGCACCAATGGCCGGACCATCCCGAATGGCATCTCGCCATGAAGTCCTATCTGGACCCGGTTTGGGGTGACCGCCGGCAGGAAATCGTCTTCATCGGCTGCGATCCGATGAATGAGCGCCAGATCCGCGCCGAGCTTGACGCATGCCTGGTGCCTGAGCGTGATTTCATTCCCGGCCGGTGGCGCGACCTCAACGACCCGTTCCCGAGATGGACGAACGAAGCCGCATGAGCACAACGAGCAGAGCGGCCGGGCGCCGGCATTTCACGCGCTCCTTTCTGGGCTGGTCCGCCCTCGCCCGGGTCGGCGTGGTCTGCGCCGTCCTCGTCGTTCTCTGGTTGATGGTGGCTTGGGCCGTGGCGCTGCCATGAACAACAACCTCATCCGCCTCGCCGACGTCACCGTCACCTATGACCGGCACCCGGCGGTGCACCACTTGTCCGGTTGCTTCGAGGCCGGCAGCATGACGGCGATCGCCGGCCCGAATGGCGCCGGCAAGTCGACCCTGGTCAAGGCACTGATGGGCCAGCTGCCGCTCGCCGGCGGCACCATCGACCGCTCCGGGCTGTCGCCGCGCGACGTTGGTTACCTGCCGCAGGCGGCCGAAATCGACCGGTCCTTTCCGCTCTCCGTGGCCGACACGGTGATGCTCGGCGCATGGCGCGATGTCGGCGCTTTTCGCGGCATGTCCGACGCGGTCGCGGCAAAAGCCGCGCAGGCGCTGTCGACCGTTGGGCTCGACGGCTTCGAGCATCGCCACATCGGTTCCCTCTCGGCCGGGCAGTTCCAGCGCGTGCTGTTCGCCCGCCTGCTGCTCCAGGACGCGCCGCTGATCCTGCTGGACGAGCCGTTGACGGCCATCGACGCCCGAACCACGCGCGACCTGCTCGAAATCCTGCGCAACTGGCATCGCGAGGGCCGCACCGTGATCGCCGTCCTGCACGACTTCGAGCAGGTCAAGGCGTGCTTCCCGCAAACCCTGCTCATCGCCCGCGAGCCTGTCTGTTGGGGGCCCACGGCTTCCGTCATGGCGCCGGACAATCTGGCGAAGGCGCGGGCCATGGCGGAAGCCTGGGATCAGACGGCAGAGGTTTGCGAACGTCCCAAGGAGGTCGCGGCATGACCATCTACGACATGCTGATCGTGCCCTTCATCGAATACGGCTTCATGCGCCGCGCGCTGGTGGCCTGCTTCTGCCTGGGGCTCGGGTCTGGCCCGGTCGGCGTGCTGTTGATGCTTCGACGTATGAGCCTGGTCGGCGATTCCCTCAGCCACGCCGTACTGCCGGGCGCGGCTGTCGGCTTCCTGCTCGCTGGCTTCTCCCTGACGGCGATGGGGCTCGGCGGCCTCGTCGCGGGCCTTGCGGTTGCCATCCTGTCCGGCATCGTCAGCCGCACGACCTCGCTGCGCGAGGACGCCAGCTTCGCCACCTTCTACCTCACTTCGCTCGCCGCCGGCGTGCTGATCGTGTCGCTGCGCGGATCGAGCCGCGACTTGCTTCACGTGTTGTTCGGCACCATCCTTGCCATCGACGCGCCGGCGCTCTATCTCGTCGCGGCGATCGCCTCGCTGACGCTGCTGTTGCTGGCGGTCATCTACCGTCCGCTGATCGCCGAATGCTTCGACCCGGGCTTCCTGCGCGCCGTAGACGGCAAGGGCATGCTGCACCACCTCGTCTTCCTGTTCCTCGTGGTGGTCAATCTCGTCGCCGGCTTCCAGGCGCTAGGCACGCTGATGGCCGTTGGCCTGATGATGCTGCCGGCAGCGGTCGCGCAACTCTGGCTGCGGACCCTGCCGGCCATGTTCGCGGTCGCAGCCGGCTCGGCCGCCTTTTCCGGCTTCGTCGGGCTGATCGCTTCCTTCCATCTTGGCTACGCGTCAGGGCCCTGCATCATCCTGACGGCAAGCCTCCTCTATGGCGTTTCGCTGCTCGCCGCTCCGACGGGCACGCTCAGGCGTCTGTTTCTGCGCACGCATCTGGCGGGCTGAGCCCAAGGAGATCCATCATGAGAAAACTAAACCTCTTTACGTCGATGACTGCCGCGGCGCTTATCGCCATGGCGGGCGCCGCTTATGCCAAGCCTCTCAAGGTCGTGGCGAGCTTCACCGTGCTGGCCGACGTGGCGAAAGAAGTCGGAGGCTCGAATGTCGAGGTCCAGTCGCTGGTGCCACCGGACGGCGACCCCCACGAATACGAGCCTACCCCCAATGACGCAAAGAACTTGAAGGCGGCCGATCTCGTCTTCGTCAGCGGTGAAGGGCTGGAAGGCTGGTTGGACCGCCTGATCAGCGGCTCGGGCTATACCGGAAAGCCGGTCGTCGTCTCCGACGGCGTCAATGCGCGCACCATGGAGGAGGACGGCAAGACCGTCACCGATCCGCATGTATGGAATAGCCCGGTCAATGTCGAGGTCTGGGTCAAGAACATCGAGAAGGCCTACGAGACCTCCGATCCGCAAGACGCCGCCAAGTTTCAGGCCAATGCGGAGAAATACACCAAGAAGCTGGCCGCCCTCGACGCTTATGCCCATGGCAAGCTCGATCCAATCCCGCAGGACAAGCGCAA
>NZ_JBMDKS010000078.1:0-3712 GCF_057809835.1 Mesorhizobium sp. FG116 | reverse complement strand
TGCGATCCTGCGCGACCTGTCGCGTGAGATGGGCTTCCGGGCTTTGGTGGCGCCCACGGCGGAGGAAGCGCTGGACCTGGCCAAGGCGTTCATGCCCAACGCAATCGTCCTTGATGTCGGACTGCCGGACGAGTCAGGCCTTTCGGTACTCGATCGCCTCAAGCGGGACGTCCGAACACGCCACATCCCAATTCACGTCATCTCGGCCGGAGATCATGCCGAGACCGCTTATTCGCTAGGTGCGGTGGGCTATGAACTCAAGCCGGTGAAACGTGAGCAATTGGTCGAGGTGCTGCAAGGACTTGAAACCCGGCTGTCACAAAGGGTGCATAGGGTTCTTATCGTGGAGGACGATCTGGTGCAGCGGGAAGCCGTTGCAAAGCTGCTGACGTCCCACGACGTCGAGACGGTTACCGCCGGCACCGCGGCCGAGTGCCTCAAGCTGCTGAAGGAGCGCACCTTCGACTGCATGGTGCTCGACCTCTCCTTGCCCGATGCATCGGGCTACTCGCTGCTCGAGACGCTGAGCCAAGAGGACGCTTACTCCTTTCCTCCCGTTATCGTCTATACCGGCCGGGAACTTGCAGCGGACGACGAGCAGCGCCTTCGTCGCTATTCGAAGTCGATCATCATCAAAGGCGCGAAATCCCCAGAGCGGCTCTTGGACGAAGTCAGCTTGTTCCTCCATCAGGTGGTTTCCGAGTTGCCCGACGAACAGCAGAGAATGATCCGCAAGGCCCGACACCGGGACGCTTTGCTGGAGGGGCGGCGCATCCTTGTGGTCGAGGACGATGTCCGCAACGTCTACGCCCTGACCAACATCCTTGAGCCGCGTGGCGCGATCGTCGAAATCGCACGCAATGGCAAAGAGGCCCTGACCGCCCTTGAAAAGGCCACGAACGGCCCCGATGGGATCGAACTCGTCCTCATGGACGTGATGATGCCGGTGATGGACGGGCTGACTGCCACAAGAGAAGTCCGCAAGAACCCGCAATGGAAGAAGCTGCCGATCATCGCGCTTACGGCTAAGGCGATGCCCGACGATCAGCAGCGCTGCATCGAGGCTGGCGCCAACGACTATATGGCGAAGCCTCTGGACGTCGAGAAGCTCCTCTCCCTTGTACGCGTCTGGATGCCGAAGTGACCGAAACCCATCCAGCCGAGAAGATCGAGGACATTGAGATAAGGCTCCTGCTGGAGGCGCTCTACGTCAGGTATCATTACGATTTCCGCAACTATTCCCTGGCCTCGATCAAACGGCGCCTCAGGCAGGCTCGCGAACAAATGGGGTTTGCGACCTTCTCCGCGCTTCAGGAACGCGTAATGCACGACCCGGCCATGCTGCCCCGGATCCTGCGCTACCTGACCGTCCAGGTCAGCGAGATGTTTCGCGATCCAGGCTATTTCCGCGCCATTCGGGAGAAGGTCGTTCCGCACCTGAAAACCTATCCTTCGCTGAAGGTCTGGGTCGCGGGCTGCAGCAACGGTGAAGAACTTTATTCCTTGGTCATCCTCTTTCGTGAGGAGGGTCTGGAAGAGCGCACCATCTTTTACGCCACTGATATCAACCAGGAGGCCCTCCATGCCGCGGAGTCAGGGGTTTTCGCGTTGGACCGCGTCCAACTGTTTACCGAAAACCACCGCAAATCCGGCGGCAGGTCGTCCCTGTCCGACTACTATCAGGCGGCGTATGGGCGAGCTCAGTTCGACAAGACTCTACGCAGGAACGTTGTGTTTTCCGATCATAGCCTGGTGACGGACGCGGTGTTTGGCGAGATGCATCTGATTTCCTGTCGCAACGTCCTGATCTATTTCAATCGAGGTTTGCAGGACAGGGCCTTGGGGCTGTTTGGCGACTCGCTTATCCGAAAAGGGTTTCTTGGGCTTGGGGCCAAGGAAAGCCTGCGGTTCTCCCACCATGCCGGAGCGTTCGAGGAATTCGTGCGCGATGAGAAAATCTATCAAAAGCGGGCTGCATGATGTCGGTGAGCGCGGAGGCTGTGGTGATTGGCGCATCCGCGGGGGCGCTCGAGGCGCTTTCGGTCATCCTGCCGGCCCTCTCGAAAGGGTTCAGGTTGTCGGTGATGGTAGTCGTGCACCTGCCGCCCGACAAGCGCAGCGTGCTGGCGGAGCTTCTACAGGCAAAGTGCCAGATTCCGGTCCGGGAGGCGGACGATAAGGAGCCGATCCTCGGAGGGACGGTCTATTTCGCACCGCCAGACTACCATCTTCTGATCGAGCCGGATAAAAGTCTGTCGCTCTCCAGTGATGAGCCGGTCCTGTTTTCCCGGCCGTCGATCGATGTCCTGTTCGAAAGCGCCGCAGACGTCTACGGCCCGGCTTTGATCGCGATTGTCCTCACCGGTGCCAATCAGGATGGAGCCAAGGGGATGCGCGCTGTCCTGGACCAGGGAGGTGTGGCGCTGGTGCAGGAGCCACGCCGGGCCTTCGCGTCCGCGATGCCCGAAGCCGCTATACAATTGTCTCCCCTCGCGCAGGTGATGGCGCTTGAGGAAATCGCCATGTACTTGCAAAAGGTTTGAGATCGACCATGCTTCCCGTGTCCTTTCTCCTGGTCGACGATCTCGAGGAAAATCTCCTGTCGCTTGAGGCGCTGCTGCGCCGCGACAATCTGTTGTTGCTGAAAGCGCGCTCGGGAGACGAGGCGCTCGAGCTTCTCCTGCGGCACGATGTGGCCCTGGCGCTCGTGGATGTGCAGATGCCCGGTCTGGACGGTTTTGAATTGGCCGAGTTGATGCGCGGCAACGAGAGGACCCGGCACATTCCGATCATTTTCGTGACCGCCGGCAGCGCCGATGGTCAACGGCGGTTTCGGGGCTATGAGGCCGGTGCGGTCGATTTCATCCAGAAGCCGATCGAGACCGATGTGCTGCGAAGCAAAGCGGGGGTATTTTTCGACCTTTACCGCCAGCGTCAGGAGATCACGGCGCAACGCGATGAGTTGGCCGTCCAGGCCGAGGCCCTCAGAAACGCGGCACGCGACAAGGATCTCCTGCTGCGCGAGATCAATCATCGCATAAAGAATCTCTTCAGCCTGGCGGCCGGATTGATCTCTCTCAGCGCCCGGCGCGCGACGAGTGTCGGTCAGCTCGAAGCCGATCTCACAGCGCGGCTGCAAGCGCTTTCGCGGGCGCATGACCTGACACTACCGGACTTGAATGGCGGTGCGGTGGAGGCCACGACTGGGACAACCGTCGTTTCTCTTTTGGAAGCAATCCTGGCCCCGCATGAGCCGCTCTCGGGTCGACGCATCGCCATCAAAGGCACCGACGCGCCGCTTTCGGGCAAGGCTCTGACATCGCTGGCGTTGCTGTTTCACGAACTTACGACGAACGCTGCCAAATACGGGGCGCTGTCCACGCCAAATGGTCAGCTGGAAATCGCAGTGTCAGCAACCGATGATGCCCTTCATGTGCAGTGGGACGAGCAAGGCGTTAGGCCATCAAGAACCAAATCTGCGCGTGAGGGCTTTGGAACGATGCTGGAGAAAGCGACCCTGGCTGGCCTGGGCGGGGCAATCGTCAGAGACTGGGAGCAGGAAGGCCTGTCCTTGTCGCTGCGCGTGCCCCTGGCAAATCTGGTCGTTTGATGTCTGCGTTTCTGGGGATGAACTGAGAGCGCGAGCCAGGAGATCGACTTGTACGTTGCGACGGTGGTGCAAATGGGGATCTCGAACAACAACGTCGGTTCA
>NZ_JBMDKS010000077.1:0-3808 GCF_057809835.1 Mesorhizobium sp. FG116 | reverse complement strand
TGCCAAGGATGGTCTCGATGACGCGCGTGCCCGCCTCGGTTTGCGCCACCGTTAGCGGGGCCTCACCGCCCAGTTCCGCGAGTTCCTTGCGCAGCCAGCGGTTCGCCTTTCCGGGATCTCCAAAGGTCTCTTCCGCAAGCGACTGGATGCGGGCGAGCCGTACGGCTCGGTCGGATTCCTCGACTGTCAACGGCTCGTTCTTTTCCGCGCGGTGCCGGCGCGTGCGTTGCGGGATGACGAAGCGCTCGATCTCCTGCTCGCTGAGGCCTGCAAGAGACAGACCCTTCAGCGTCGCGAGCGGAAGCCGACGCCGCACCATCATTGCAAGGTCCGCCTGCGACCGGACATCTGCTCCCAACACTGCGGCGCCGCCGAGTTTGCGTGCTACATCGTTGATGAGTGCTAAAGAGGTGCTCATTTTCATTTCTCCGGCAATCTGCCGTGATATTTAGGGCATCTTACCGAACAATGCAAGATATGCGACGAGTCTCTGGCGTCAAGCGCTCGCCAGATGAGCGGAAGATTGCGCTGCGCCACGATGCAAACGGCTCATCTACTCCCTCCCTCCCCTACCGGATCCATCACCAATGCGGCGTGGCGGCGCACAAGCGCTTTAGTCTCGTCACTTTCCATCCGGTCAATCGTTGCCCGCCACATAGACTCGAGGCCATCATTCAGGGCGAGCGCATCGATTGTGTCGACGCTCTTGGCGCTCTCGTTGAGCATCGCATGCAACGCCGCGTTCATCTTACCGAATTGCTCGCTCAGTTCTTGGCGCCTGAGGATTGGGGAGCGCACGACGTCAGCCTTGTGCCTTGCAACGTCATTTCGAGACGACGGTGCCGAGCGATCATGATGCGAGGGCGGGACGTAGCTTTCTTTCAGCAACGCCCGCACGTTGACCTCAAGATCGTCATCGTCGGCGCGATCTCCCGCCATAGGGTCGCCCATGTCAAGGTCCGGAAGTTCGGCGTCCTCCGGGCGTGCGCGCTTCCCATCAGATTCCGACTTCTCCCCAGCTAGGCCCCGTCCGTCTCCGGCGTGCGGCCGCTCCCTCGTTCCTGTGTCTTCCCTGCGATCCTTCGATTGGGGCGGTCCCTCCCTGGGCGTTACTCCTGGAGCGCGCGTCGCATCGAGGTTCAGCCGGATCGTCAGTTCATCGAGCGACGAGAAGAAAATGTGCCGCTCGCCGCCGACATCCTGCCACAAAAAATCGACCGGGCGCGGCCTGGACGGCTTTTCCAGCACCGCGCTGGTAACGCCGCCGGCTTTAAACGCGGCTACCCGCCGGCGCACGACCCTCCCATCCGGATTGAGCATCTGACGTGTCATCACCTCTTCTAATTCCGAGGGTTCCGCTTTGAACTTCTCATCGTCATCGAGAGTCCAGGCCCTCGGTTGGATCTGCGGCTTTCGGACTTTCTGATATTTGTCCATCGCCCGGAATTGCCGCTCACCGCCTGAATCGAGTTTCATGATGCGCATGATCGGCATGCCGGTCACCTGCAGGATTGCCTCTTCCGGCTTCATCTGCATCAGCGCGTGAACCGGCAGCAACTCCACGCGCATCGGCATCACGGACCCTCCGCGGTCACGACGGCCGTGGCGGTACGAGTATGAGGGCTGCGGCATCAGCTTTGTGTCGACGCCCGCAATCTGCGAAACAGCCTGCGCGTCCTCGACATTCTGAAAATTCATGTAGAGCTTGATCGTCGACGTCCCCATCAGGATCTTCTGGCCCGGCCGTTGGTAAAGCCGCTCCAGTTGCGCGCCGTCCTGCAGGATGAACACGAACCGCACCCCGTTCTTGCGGATTAGCGGCGCCAGCGTCAGCACGGTGTCGAGCCGGCCACCGTTGCCAAACTCGTCCAGCATCATCAAAACTTCGTATTCCCCATCGCGCAGCGGACCGAGCTGCACGAGATTGTCGGCCATCTGCTGCACGAAGATCGAAATCAGCCGCTCATACATCTGCATGATGTTCCAGTCGGCCTGTAGGTAGATGACCATTCTGCGTTTGCGGATCTCGGTGATCGGGATGGTCGTCACAGACGTCATCGCCTCGATGAGTTCGTTCTGGAGGAAGTTGAACTTCGCACCGATCTCAGCCGCTATCCCCTCGCCCAGCTTTTCATGACGGCCGATGAACTTCGTCAACTGCATGCGCGTCTGGTCGGACAGATGATTGCCATACCGCGACAGAAGCTGTGCGATCGCCGTGCGTTCATCGGACATGGAATTGAGGATACGATAGAGCTCGCTCAACGACTTGCGCGTATCCGGGCACTCGATCACAAATCCCAGCATCGCAACCAGCAGGATCCTGGCGCTTTCCTCCCAGAAATCGTTCGAGTCCGAACGCAACCGTTCCGGCATCAGCATCAGTGCCAGCTTCTGAAGATCGGTAATGCGCTGATGCGGGTCCTTGCTAATCACGTCCAGTGGATTGAAGCAGTGCGTCCCATGTTGGCCGGGCGCCATAAGGTAGACCTCGTAGCCCTTCTTCTTCATGTAGCCGGAGGTCTTCTCGTAGAGTTCCCCGCTCATATCGAGGATGAACATCGATCCGGCGTAGTTCACCATCGTCGGCATGACAAAGCTGCGTGACTTGCCCTGCCCCGGCGAGCCCATCACCATGACATGCTGGTCGCTGTCTGAGCGCAGCAGCATCCCCTGCTTGTATCCGAGCACAATGCCGCTCTTCTCGCGCAATCGATAGTCGGCAGCGTCTCTCAGCGTCGCCAGCCTGGAATGACCAAAGACTTGGCGCTCGCGGTGTACTACTGCCTTGACGATCGGAAACCCAATCAAAAGGCTTGCTGCCGCCAGTCCCCCAAGGCCAGCGAGGACCGTCAACCTCGCCGGTGCCACGAACTGGCCGGCGGCGCTCGTGCCGCCGAAAGGGGCCTGATACATGGCAGTCAGCGCGTTGCCGTAATAATTTGCCACGGCGTCCAGCGTCAGGCCCTTGGTGGCGATCAGATAAAAGACGACGCCATAGACGACCACGCCCGCCCAGCAGGCCGCGAACACCAATCCGGAGGTTGTCAACAGGCTGAAGATCGAGCGTACATGCAAGAGATAGAGGACCAGGCGCGACAGCGACCGGCCGCCCTTCAACATCCACCAGGTCAACCAGACATAGATGAACGGAAACATGACAAGGAGCGCGAGCAGCGACAGCCCGATCGTGTTGCGCGTGAACACGATCCCCATGGTCTGCCTCGCCGCATCCATAAACGGCGCGCGGCTTAGATAGTCGATGAACGAGGCCTGGCCGAATGACGTCGAATACATATCGTAGATGAACACGAATGTCGTAAGCCACATCAGCACCGCGATCGCGCTGACAACCGGAAAGGTCAGAAACGAGAATCGCTGGAGCGCGGTCACTCGTTTTTGCCGCGGCGCCTCATCAACCACGGCCCGCAACACCGCCGCATCGATCTCGAACGGGTCCTGCAGCAATCCGCTGTCATCGGAGAATTTGACCGGCCGGGTGTTGGCGGGCTGCGGCTTTTTGATGCTCGCCTGGTCTGCGGCATCGTTGCCACCGTGGCGATGCGGATCGTCAAAAGACCTGGCTGTGAACCTTTTCACCATCTTCGTTGACCTCGTCCCGAAAATAGATCTCGCTGACCCCCCGGCTGACCGTCTCGTCGCCCTTTCGCAACTGCACCACGATCGGGATGATCGAGCGGATGTATTTGAGGATGTCGTCCCGCTCCATGCGGACGCCGGCGTTCACGATCAGCGTCGACAAGCGGTTGAATGCTTGATGCGGCGAATTCGCGTGGATTGTGGTCAT
>NZ_JBMDKS010000076.1:0-3837 GCF_057809835.1 Mesorhizobium sp. FG116 | reverse complement strand
CGCCGTACTGTCCCGATCTGTCGGGCGCGAAAGCCGATGCGATCGTGGTCGGCATGCCCTATGACGGAATCGCCACGCTGCGCGGCGGCGCTACGCGCCTGGCCCCGGCATGGGTTCGCAAGCTGTCGCTCCTGTACGGATCATACAACTTCGATTGGGATCTTGAGGTCTTCAATCACATAAAGGTGCTCGATGCCGGCGACGTCGACATTGTGCCCGGCGACAATGCCCGCAGTTACGAGCGTCTCGAGGCGCGTATCGCCGCCGTCAAGAAGGCGTCGGCCGTGCCCTTTATGATCGGCGGCGATCATGGCGTCACCTATCCGGCGGTGAAAGAGGCCGTCCGCGAAATCGACTACAAGGCCGGCATGGTGATCTTCGACACCCATCTCGATCTGGCCGAGAGCTACCGCGAGGACCGCCTGACCCGTGCCTCGCCGCTCAAGCGCATCTGCGAGCTTCCCAACATCGATCCGCGCCGTGTCGCGATCATCGGCGCGCGCGGACCACGCAACGTCCAGGAATGGACGCCCATTGCACGCGAGTTGGGAATCCGCATTTACGGCATGTCCGAAATCGAGGGGCGCGGCATCGAGGCGGTAGCCGTCGAAGCGCTGCAGGTGGCTTCGCCCGACGGGCGTGCGCCCTATGTCAGCTTTGACATCGACGGTGTCGACCCGGCCTTCGCGCCGGCCACCAACAGCATCGAGCCCGGCGGGTTGACTGCCAGGGAGGCAATCGATGCCGTGCGGCTGGTCTGCGAGAATGGGCTGCTCGGCTTCGACGTCGTCGAGGTCGCGCCGGAACATGACAGCGCCTCGCAGATCACCTCGGCGCTTGCCGCGCGGCTGATGGCAGAGGCGTTCGCGGTCATGGCCGCACGCAAGGCCGGCTGCGGGCGAAAGTGGAAGTGGCAGCCGGCTCTTTCCTGACGACCTGAGATACGTGCCGGACCCAGCGGCCGTGGAGGACAGCTCCGGCATGACGTGAAGGCTTACGCGGCGGCGCTGTTGAGGGCGTGCCGGCGCGTAAGTGGGACGACGCTTGCGATGATGCAAGCGTATCTTCAGTTCCAGACCAGCCATCGACAAGAGCTGAGACAGCCAGGCCGCATATTCGTCGGCAGTACGATTGGGCTCGGTCGCCGCACGCCATTGGGCGAGCCACGATCACGCGGCTAGCTTCGGGTGTCGTTGGCTCGGCCAAGCGCTGCATACTCGGCCGCAAGATAGTCGAGCAGGGCGCGCACGGACGGCAACAGACCGCGGCGCGACGGGAACACCGCGTGGATGATGCCGGTCTTGGGAGCCCAGTCGGGCAGAACTTCGACCAGCGTTCCTGTCATCAGGTCCGCCCGGACGACCATCGTCGGCAATTGCACCACGCCGACGCCGAGCAATGCCGCATGGCGCAGCGTCACCATGTCCTCGGTGACGAAGCGCGGGACGTGCGGGATGCGTGCGGTTGCGCCGTTGGGACCATCGAGCCGCCATTCGTAGTCGCCATGCACCGGCCCCCAGGCCAGGCTTGGCAGCGTGCCGAGGTCGGCGGGAACCACGCCGCCGGGAAATTTCGCAAGCAGTTCGGGACTGGCGACCAGCCGTTGCGGGCTGTCGGCCAGAACCTTCATGACGAGGTCGCTTTCCTCCAGCGGAGGGAAGCGCACGCGGATCGCCAGGTCGAAGCCTTCGCGGATCACGTCGACGCGCCGGTTGGTGCTTTCGAGATGGACCTCGACCTTCGGGCACTCGGCCATGAAGCGGGCGATCATCTCGCTGACCTGGAAATAGACGACGGAGGAGGGGCAGGCCACGCGCACGATGCCTTGCGGCTCGGAGCGGGTCCTTTCGATGACCTCCTGCGCGGCCTCGGCCTCGACCAGCATGGCGACGCAGTGGCGATAATACTCCATGCCGATCTCGGTCACGGCGAAGCGCCGGGTCGAGCGCTGGATCAGGCGGATGCCGAGGCGTTCCTCGAGCAGGCCGATGCGCCGGCTGAGCCTCGATCGTGGCATGCCGAGTTTGCGCGCCGCTGCGGCGAAGCCGTTCTGGTCGACGACCTGGACGAAGAAATAGAGGTCATTCAGGTCATGCATGGCCGGTGATTGTCTCGCTCGTAGGACAGTGTGACCGAATTCCAGTGTCTACTGCGGTTTATGTCCTGCGCATATTCTCTTTGCAACACAACCCGTCGAGGGTTCGCAAGGAGAAAGATGATGAGAAAGATACTTGGGGTCTACAGCGCCTCGTCACCGCATTGGGTTGGCGACGGCTTTCCGGTCCGCTCGGTCTTTTCCCAGACGACGCTCGGCCAGCATGTCAGCCCCTTCCTCCATCTCGACTATGCCGGCCCGGCCGAATTTGCACCGACTGACAGGCCGCGTGGCGTCGGCGTCCATCCGCATCGCGGTTTCGAGACCGTCACCATCGTCTACCAGGGCGAGGTCGAACATCGTGACTCGACCGGCGCTGGCGGGCTGATCGGCCCCGGCGACGTCCAGTGGATGACGGCTGCATCCGGCATCCTGCACGAGGAGTTTCATTCCAAGGCGTTCACCCAACAGGGTGGCGTGCTCGAGATGATCCAGCTCTGGGTCAACCTGCCGGCCAAGGACAAGAATGCCACTGCCGGCTACCAGACGTTGCTCGACGCCGACATTCCCGCAGTCAAGCTTGACGACAAAGCCGGCACGCTGCGCGTCATCGCCGGCGACTACCAGGGCAAGTTCGGGCCGGCGCGTACCTTCACGCCGATCAACATGTGGGATCTCCAGCTCAAGTCCGGTGGCGAGACGTCGCTGGAACTGCCGGAGGGCCATGCGGCCGGCCTGGTCGTGCTGCGCGGAAACATCGTCATCAACGGCGCAGAACCGGTGCATGATGCCCAGTTCGTCCTGCTCGACCGCACCGGCGGCGAGTTCACCATCGCCGCGTCGAGTGATGCCAGCATCCTTCTTCTGAGCGGCGAGCCGATCGACGAGCCCGTCGCCTGGCAGGGACCGTTCGTCATGAACACCCAGGAAGAACTCCAGCAGGCCTTCGCCGATTTCCGGCGCGGCGGCTTCGGTCGGATCGACAGCTGACCGGTTGAGATCAAGGGCGCGGCTTCGGCCGGCCCTTGCAAGCACGGCCCGTACGACAACGCGAGCCAAACAGCAGCAACGAGCCACTACCCCCAAAGAACATGGCTCATCACCCCCAGGAGACGACAATGAGCACGAACAACAACATTGCGAACTTCAACGGCAAGCGTCCGGTCATCGACCCCAATGATGCGGTGCTGCTGCTGATCGATCACCAGAGCGGCCTGTTCCAGACCGTCGCCGACATGCCGATGACGACGCTGCGCAACCATGCCGCCGCGCTTGCCAGGATGGCGACGCTTTCCAAGATCCCGGTCATCACCACGGCTTCGGTGCCGCAGGGCCCGAATGGCCCGCTGATCCCGGAGATCCACCAGAACGCACCGCATGCCCAGTACGTGGCGCGCAAGGGCGAGATCAATGCCTGGGACAATCCCGACTTCGTCGCCGCCGTCAAGGCGACCGGCCGTAACACCCTGATCATCGCCGGCACCATCACCAGCGTCTGCATGGCCTTCCCGTCGATCAGCGCTGCCTATGACGGCTACAAGGTCTTCGCCGTGATCGACGCCTCCGGCACCTATTCGAAGATGGCGCAGGAGATCACGCTTGCTCGCGTCGTCCAGGCCGGCGTCGTGCCGATGGATACCGCAGCCGTTGCCTCGGAGCTGCAGAAGACCCTGGCACCGCGAGGACGCCCAGGAATGGGCCGAGGTCTACACCAAGATCTTCCCTCCCTACCAGCTGCTCAT
>NZ_JBMDKS010000075.1:0-3898 GCF_057809835.1 Mesorhizobium sp. FG116 | reverse complement strand
GTCGTCGAGACACCCGGTCTGTTCGTAGCTGTCGGAACCGCGCGGCATCGCTGCCGTTCTCATATTCATGACAGCAATAGGAGGTGGCCATGCCACGTGGTGACAAGTCCAAATATACCGACAAGCAGGAACGCAAGGCCGATCACATCGCCGAAGGCTACGAAAAGCGTGGTGTCTCGGAAAAGGAAGCCGAGCGCAGAGCCTGGGCGACCGTCAACAAGGACGACGGCGGCGGCAAAAAGGCAGGCGGCTCCGGCCAAGGCAAGCACACCGGCCATCCTGCCGCTCACAAGGGCGGAGAAAAAGGCGGCAAGGCCGCAGCCTCCCGTTCCGCCAGCGACCGCTCCGCTTCAGTGAAAAAAGCTGCTTCAACGCGCAAGCGCAACGCCGAGCACCACACTCATAGCTAACGGCAAAAGCCGATGCGATCGAAATTGCTCAGCGAGAGCGACGGCGTCAGGACCTTCGTCGTCGTTCTCGATCCCGGTGAAGAGGCGTTCCGGTCGATTTCGGATTTCGCCGAGGAGCAAAATGTCACCACTGCCGCAGTGACCGCGATCAGAGCGTTCGAAAGGGCAATCGTCGGCTGGTTCGACTTCGTGTCGAAGGCCTACCGCAAAATTCCGGTGACTGAGCAATGCGAGGTATTGAGCGCCATAGGCGACATCGCCGAGGGCGACGACGGCGAGCCCAGCCTGCACGCCCATGCGGTGCTTGGGCTGTCGGATGGATCGACCCGCGGCGGCCACCTGCGCGAAGGGCTCGTTCACCCGACGCTCAAGGTGATGGTAACGGAAACGCCCGCTCACCTGCACAGAAGGAAGCGCCCTGAACTCGGGATCGCCCTGCTCGATCTGTAGCGAAGACATTGTCATGCCGTCCACCGTGATCGAAAAAAGCGCGTACGATCCCGCGACGAGGACAATGAGCGTTTGGTTCCGGGCCAGCGGCCGACGCTACGACTATGAGGACGTGCCGCCGGATACCTACGCCGCGTACCGCGCCGCATTTTCCAAAGGCAGCTATTTCAACAGGTTCATCCGCGACCGGTTTCTGGATCGATGGATCGCGGAGGCTCGATGATCGCCACGTGCTCTTTCGCCGCCGATCTCCACGCGCGGTCCCCTCGCGGAACGGTTCGACCTCTCGCGGATTGAGTAAGTCCACCCTCGAGGAGAGTTTTCATGGACCACAGCAACCACGTTCGTCTCACCGAAGCGGAACTGAACCAGGCCAATCTTGAAGGCGCCACCATCTATGGACCGGACGACGATAACGTTGGCTCGGTATCCCATGTTCACGGCGCCGGCATGAACGCTCAGGTAATCATCGATGTCGGCGGCTTTCTCGGCATCGGCGCCAAGCCCGTGGCGGTTCCCGCCAGTCAGCTTGACTTCATGCGCGACGAGGATGGCGACGTCCACGCCGTGACGTCCTGGACGGAGGACCAGCTGAAGGCGATGCCCGAACACAAGGACTGAGATCTGGAAGTTGCCATAGGGAAACAAGTCATGTCCACCAACGATATCAAGACGACGCCCGGCAACCGCGATACACCTCCGATACGGTCACCGGACGGAAATACGCGTCGAAGCCCGAACGCAGCGACGGCTGGCGACGACAGCACTCAGGCACCGGCAGCCCCCAAGACCAGTGGCGCATCTGCAAAGGATAGGGCCTATCGAAATCTCGCGTTCCCGACCGAAACCACGATGACAAACGCGTAGCGGGCGTGACGCCACGGCCTACCGGCGAGCGGGGCGGGCTGTGTGGTGCCGTGCGCTATACTCTAACCGGCCCGCCGCTTCGGGCCGGTATTTGTCATTGTCTGGACTGTCGCAAGGCGAGCGGAAGCCATTTCACGCCATTCGGCGTCTGGCCCGCGGGCGCATTCGAATGCTTCGGTGAAATGAAAGTCTTTGCCAAGCGCAGCTTCTGTCCGGACTGCGGCGCCCGCATCGCCTGGCTCCGCGACGACGAGGCCGAGATCATGCTGGGTTCACTTGACGACGCGCCAACCGGCATCGTGCCCGACTATGAGCTTTGGACCGGCCGTCGCGAGGACTGGATGCTTCCCCTGCCCTGGACGGGAGCAGTTCGACCAAGACCGACCTGAATCAGCGCCGGCCGATCATCGAGTACCGCATGAACCTGATTAAGTGCTGGCGATTTCGATCCATACCGGAGCGTGATCGCTTGCCTTCTCCCAACTGCGTGCTTCTCGATCGACTTGGGCAGCGACCAGCCGGTCGGCCAGCGTTGGACTGAGCAGGAAATGATCGATGCGCAGTCCGGCGTCGCGGGCGAATGCATTTCGGAAATACTTCCAGAAGGTGTAGATCCGCTCGCCCGGGTGCAGCGTTCTCAATGCGTCCGTCCAGCCCTGTTCCAGGAGACGCTGATAAGCCTCGCGCATTTCCGGGCGAAACAGCGCGTCGTCGCGCCATCGTTCCGGAGCATAGACATCGAGATCGGTCGGCATGACGTTGAAATCGCCGACAAGCACCGCTGGAACCTCGGCCTTCAAGAGTTCGTCGGCGTAGTCATGCAGGCGAGAGAACCAGCGAAGCTTGTAGTCGAATTTCGGACCGGGAGCCGGATTGCCGTTGGGTACATAGAGGCATCCGATCAGGACACCACCGACGGCCGCTTCGATATAGCGGCTATGGCTGTCATCGGGGTCGCCGGGCAGACCCCGCCGGGTTTCGATCGGCATTCTGTCCCGGGCAAGGATTGCCACGCCGTTCCAGCTTTTCTGACCCTGCCAGATAGCGCCGTAGCCTGCCTTCTCGATTTCGCGGACGGGAAACCGATCATCTGGAGATTTGAGTTCCTGCAAGCAGACGATATCGGGTCGAGCTTGAGCAAGCCAGCGCAGAAGCACCGACAATCGGCCATTCACGCCATTGACGTTGAATGTCGCGATCTTCATCGCGGGATGCGACCGAAGTCGTTCATCTGCTCATAACGATCGCTTAGGCAACGCCTTTGCCGCCGGTGACGCCGTAGACCTCGCCGTTGATGAAACTCGCTTCCTTGGAAGCAAGCAGCACATAGACAGGGGCAAGCTCCGCCGGCTGGCCGGGCCGCCCGAAATCGCTGTCCTTGCCGAAATTCTCCACCTTCTCGTCGGGTTGACCGCCGCTGGGCTGCAGCACGGTCCAGACCGGACCTGGCGCTACAGCGTTCACGCGAATCCCCTTCTCGATCAGCTGCTTGGCAAGCGCCTTGGTGTAGGCGACGATTCCGGCCTTCGTCGTTGCGTAGTCGAGGAGGATCGGTGACGGTTCATAGGCCTGGATAGACGCGGTGGTGATAACCGATGCACCAGGCGGAAGATGCGGCACTGCCGCCTGCGCAATCCAATGCAAGGCATAGAGGTTGGTTTTCATCGTGCGGTCGAAGTCCTCGGTCGACAGCTCGTCGATCTTTTCGCGGTATTGTTGTCGTCCGGCATTGATGACGAGAATGTCGAGACCACCAAGATCCGAAACGGCTTTCTTGACCATTTCGCGGCACCAAGCCTCATCTTGGATGTCGCCAGGTAACGCGACGGCCTTGCGAGCTTCCGCTTCGATCAGGTCGATCACTTGCCTGGCGTCAGCTTCTTCTTCCGGGAGGTACGAGATTGCAACGTCGGCGCCTTCCCGCGCAAAGGCGATCGCTGCTGCCCGGCCGATGCCGGAATCGCCGCCAGTTACAAGCGCCTTGCGGCCTTCGAGCCGCCCGGAACCTCGATAGCTCTCTTCGCCGTGGTCGGGGACCGGATCCATCTTTCGTGCGAGTCCCGGCATTTCCTGCGGCTGTTTTGGGAAGGGCGGCGCTGGATAGAGTTTGCGCGGATCCTGCAATCGGGACGAACTGGTCAAGGCAATGTCTCCTTCCGGTCTTCCAGGCT
>NZ_JBMDKS010000074.1:0-4557 GCF_057809835.1 Mesorhizobium sp. FG116 | reverse complement strand
TCGGCGAGATCATCCGCCTCGTGCTGATCAACTGGCGCGATGTGACCAACGGCTCGGCCGGCGTTGCCGGCATTCCCAAGGTGTCGTTCTTCGGCCTGATCTCGTTCAACGTGTCGGATCCAAACTACATCGCCAAGGTGCTGGGCATTGCCCAGTCGGGCGCCTACTACAAGATCTTCCTCTACTACCTCATCCTTCTTCTCTGCCTGCTTACGGCCTTCGTCACTATCAGGCTGCGCCGCCTGCCGGTGGGACGCGCCTGGGAAGCGCTGCGTGAGGACGAGATCGCCTGCCGCTCGCTCGGCATCAACACCACGACCACCAAGCTGACGGCCTTTGCCACTGGCGCCATGTTCGGCGGCTTTGCCGGGGCGTTCTTCGCCGCCCGGCAGGGGTTCGTCAGCCCCGAATCCTTCGTCTTCCTGGAATCGGCGATCATCCTGGCCATCGTGGTGCTCGGCGGCATGGGCTCGCTGGGCGGCATCGCGGTCGCGGCGCTGGTCATGATCGGCGGCACCGAGATCCTGCGCGAACTCGACTTCCTCAAGACAGGCCTGCACTGGGGCGGCACAACGATCATTCCAGGCTTTGGTCCAGACTTCACGCCCGAACTCTACCGCATGCTGCTGTTCGGCATGGCCATGGTGATCGTCATGCTTTGGAAACCGCGCGGCTTCGTCGGCAGTCGCGAGCCGACGGCCTTCCTGAAGAAGCGAAAAGCGGTCTCGGGCTCTTTCACCAAGGAGGGCCACGGCTGATGAACGCGCAAGCTTCCCCCAGTGATTTCATCCTTCAGGTCGAGCACCTGTCGATGAAGTTCGGCGGCCTGATCGCCATCGGCGACCTGTCGTTCCAAGCCAAGCGCGGCGAGATCACCGCGCTGATCGGGCCGAATGGTGCCGGTAAGACGACAGTGTTCAACTGCATCACCGGCTTCTACAAGCCGTCGGAGGGAATGATCACGCTCAACCGGCGTGACGGCTCGACCTATCTGCTCGAGCGGCTGGCCAATCACGAGATCCCGGCGCGCGCCAAGGTGGCGCGCACTTTTCAGAACATCCGCCTGTTCTCCGGTATGACGCTGCTGGAAAACCTTCTGGTCGCCCAGCACAACAAGCTGATGAAGGCCTCGGGATATACTTTCCTCGGCTTGTTTGGCTTCCCGAGCTATCGGCAGGCATCGGCGGAGTCGATCGAGCTCGCCAGGCACTGGCTGGAGAAGGCCGATCTCGTCGACCGCGCCGACGACCCGGCCGGCGACCTGCCCTATGGCGCGCAGCGGCGGCTGGAGATCGCGCGCGCCATGTGCACGGGGCCGGAACTTCTGTGCCTCGACGAGCCGGCCGCCGGCCTCAATCCGAAGGAATCGGCCGCGCTCAACGACCTGTTGATGGGCATCAAGAGCACGGGTACCTCGATCCTGCTCATCGAGCACGACATGTCGGTGGTCATGCAGATCTCCGACCATGTCGTCGTGCTCGAATATGGCCGCAAGATCTCCGACGGTAATCCGCAGTCGGTGAGGACTGATCCGCGCGTCATCGCCGCCTACCTCGGCGTCGACGACGAGGAGGTCGAAACGGTGCTGACCGAAGTCGGGGACGAGGATGTGGTCGAGCAGCTCGATACCTCGCATCAGCACGAACAGGTCCCTGGATCGAAAGGCGGGATCACGTCAGCCAAGCGGGGAGGGGACAAGTGATGGCCAGCCAGCCGCTGCTCGATATCAAGGGCGTCCAGACCTACTACGGCAACATCCGGGCGCTGAACGGCGTCGAGGTCAGCGTCAACCAGGGCGAGATCGTGGCGCTGATCGGCGCCAACGGCGCCGGCAAGTCGACGCTGATGATGACCATCTTCGGCGCGCCGCGCGCCCGCGTGGGCTCAATCACCTTCGCCGGCACCGACATCACGCAGATGCCGACGCACGAGATCGCGCGGCTGCGCATCGCCCAGTCGCCGGAAGGACGCCGCATCTTTCCGCGCATGACGGTGATGGAAAACCTGCAGATGGGCGCCAGCCTCGACAACCTCAAGCACTATGACGAGGACGTCGAGAAGGTGTTCACTCTGTTCCCGCGCCTGAAGGAGCGCATCGCCCAGCGTGGCGGCACGCTGTCGGGCGGCGAGCAGCAGATGCTGTCGATCGGGCGCGCGCTGATGGCGCGGCCGAAGCTGCTTCTGCTCGACGAGCCGTCGCTGGGGCTGGCGCCGCTGATCGTCAAGCAGATCTTCGACGCCATCCGCGAATTGAACAAGAGCCAGGGGCTGACGGTGTTCCTGGTCGAGCAGAACGCCTTCGGCGCCCTCAAGCTCGCCGATCGCGGCTACGTCATGGTCAACGGCAACGTGACCATGAGCGGCAGCGGCAAGGACCTGCTCGCCAATCCGGAAGTGCGCGCCGCCTATCTCGAAGGCGGGCATCACTAAGAGGGATCTTCATCATGGGCATTCTCTACGAAGAAGCCTCGATCTGGCAGTTCCTGTTCGTCACCTGCCTGCTGGGCGGCTGGGCGGCATGGATGACCGGCAAGGCGGCGGCGCAGACCTGGAACAGCCATGTGCAGCTGTTCTTCTATATGCTCGGCCTCGGCATAGGCATCAGGTTCATCCATCACGCGCTGTTCACAGGCACGATGCTCTCGCTGCATTACTATATCGTCGACACCATCGTGCTGATGATCCTGGGCTTTCTCGGCTATCAATACACGCGCACCAACCAGATGGTGACACAGTATAATTGGCTCTACGAAAGAGCTTCCTTATTGAACTGGAAGGGCAAGAGTTGACCGAAACTCCAATGCAATCGATGTCGACGGCATTGTTGCATGGGTGCCTCGGAAACGATTTTTCACAAGTGACTTAGAGGGTGGGCTGTGACTGCAGCGTGGTGTCTCAACATCGACGCGTGGTCATAGGACAAATCGCCTGAGGCAAGGTCGGAAATCAGGCCGGGCGGGAGAAGTGGTGCAATGAACGATCATGTTATCCTCGCGCTCGCAGCTTTCGGCGCAGGTGTCTTGAACACCATCGCAGGCGGCGGGACGTTTTTGACGTTTCCGGCTCTGGTGTACACTGGGATTCCCGTAGTCGCTGCAAATGCGACCAGCGCGGTGGCGGTGTTCCCCGGCTACCTGGGCGGCGCAAGCGGCTTCCGCCATGAGATATCGCAATTCGACAGGCGCAGGCTTCTGGCGATCGTAGCGCTGACGGCTGTCGGCGGGTTGATCGGCTCCATTCTGCTTCTGATGTCGTCCAACAAGGCTTTCTCTTTCGTTGTGCCCTTTCTTCTGGCGATGGCAACGCTCGCTTTCGCCTTTGGCAACCGCTTGCAGAAATGGACGCAACGGCTAAGCGGCAAGCGCTCAGACGGACTGTTCGGTGTCGTGCTTGTAGCGATTTATGGCGGCTATTTTAACGGGGGGTTGGGCATTGTCCTCCTGGCGCTGTTCTCTCTTTGGGGGATGCGCGACCTCAGCCTTATGAATGGCCTGAAGAACTGTGTTTCGTTTGTCTTATCGGCCATTTCGGTGGCTACGTTTGCGGCTGCGGGCATCGTGGCCTGGCCGCAGGCTGTTCTCATGATGATAGCAGCTGCTATCGGCGGGTATGCGGGTGCGCCGCTCGCCAGAGTGTTGCCCGCGGCCGTCGTGCGGCTGGTAGTGATCCTGACCGGCACCATTCTGAGCGCCGTGTTTTTCTGGCGACTGCTCGCATAGCAGACAGGACCCTCCGCCGACCGGGCGACTGAGCGTCCGCCATACGTTGCCATGATTGACGCATGCGCGGCAGGTATCGCGCGCCCGCAGATTGCCGAACCGAATCGATTTTTCCTCCCCCGACGCGCAATCGTCATAACCGCTTTTCCGGTTAGCCTCGTGCGATTGTCGCGAGCCTCAGCGGCCTCATCGTCCGCTCCAAGCTTCAAAAGCCTTCTGAGACCGCGGCTGAGGAGGTAGCGGCAGCACGCGTCCCCATACCCAAACAGCGCGCACAAAATTCATCAATCCAAAGGGCGAACAAACCCGTTGACCAAATGCGCCTGTCATGCGATTGTATTTTTAGATTTAGAAAAACATCGAGGGCACAACCAATGACCAGCCACTTCAAGAATTCGTGGGAGCAGCGAGATGTCGAGAATGTTTTCCACGGCTTCACGGACCTCGAAACACTCAACCGCAACGGTCCGGTGGTCCTGACTCATGGCGACGGGATCCATGTCTTCGACGTGCATGGCAAGCGCTACATCGACGCGAACTCAGGCCTGTGGAACAACGTTGCAGGGTTCAATCACCAGGGCCTGATCGACGCTCTTTGCGATCAAGCGCGCAGGTTTCCGGGCTACCATGCTTTCTTCGGCCGCATAGCCGACACTACGGTGGCTTTGTCAGAGAAGCTGGTGGAAGTGTCGCCGTTTCCAACCGCCAAGGTTTATTATACAAACTCCGGCTCTGAGGCGAACGACACCGTCGTAAAGATGCTATGGATGCTGCACCGCCGCAACGGGCAGCCGCAGCGCCGCAAGATCATTACACGCATCAATGCCTACCACGGTGT
>NZ_JBMDKS010000073.1:0-4600 GCF_057809835.1 Mesorhizobium sp. FG116 | reverse complement strand
CGGCTGGCAATTCGAGCCGACGCTGAATTCGCAGGCGGCCAACGATGCGAGCTATGATTTCCGATTGATGATCGAGCCCGGTGCAATCTTGCTGCCCGGCTTCCAGTTCGACAAGGCGCGCGCGGTTCAAATCAGAAGTCGGCACGAGCGTGTTCTCAGCACGCTATCGCCAAACATGTCAGAGCTTTTTCGGCTGGATGAGGAATTTCATCAGTTCATCGCTGAATGCTCAAGAAATGCGTTCGTCATCACCGCGATAACGCAGCAAAA
This sequence comes from Mesorhizobium sp. FG116, assembly GCF_057809835.1. NCBI lineage: Bacteria > Pseudomonadati > Pseudomonadota > Alphaproteobacteria > Hyphomicrobiales > Phyllobacteriaceae > Mesorhizobium > Mesorhizobium sp. FG116. The sequence goes on along the minus strand of NZ_JBMDKS010000073.1, from coordinate 4,330 downwards.
CAAGCTAAGGCGCCTCCTGGAATATCGGTCCTTGATCGACATGGGCCGTCTCAATGCTTCCTGTTTGGAGCATATCGAAATCCTCGATGCGCTTGAGCGCGGCAACCGCGAGCTCGCGGCGGCGGCCATGACCCTGCACCTGACAAAGGCAAAAGCGTCGGCGCCATCGTTCAGGACGTGAATGTGAAAAAAACTGCGTCAACTTGGCATCCACGTTTGGATGCCGAAGGACGTCGGTGCTTGCTTTGATTTCGGCAGATGCCGCAATAAGTGGGAGGTAGCACGTGGCACAAGCTTTTCAACTGCTCGGTGAAGACGAAGGTAAACCTGTTTGGGTCGAGAATTCGGAAGCGCGCGGCGAGATTGTCATTGTTTGCGAGCACGGGGCGAACCTCATACCGAAACGGCTGGGGACGCTCGGCCTGGAACGCGAAGTCCTTCAGCGGCATATCGCGTGGGATCCAGGTGCGCTGGCCCTCGCTCGCCGGCTCGCGGCATCGTTGGATGCCGAGTTGTATCATCAGCGATTTTCGCGCCTGGTCTATGACTGCAATCGGCCGCCGGAAGCGGAGTCCGCAACTCCCTCAAAGAGCGAGATCTACAGCATTCCGGGCAATATCGGGATCCGGCCGGACGAGCGAAACGCCCGCATCGAGGAAATCTATCGGCCGTTCCGAGATGGCCTGTCGTCGCTAATCCAGCGACGGGCTGCGGCCGGCCGGGCGACCATGTTGGTTACGGTGCATAGTTTCACTCCCGTGTATTTCGGCAAGACTCGAGATGTGGAGGTCGGAATTCTCCATGATCGCGATAGTCGGCTGGCTGACGCGATGATCGCGCGGGCCGATCGGATGCAGACAAATTACGTTGTCCGCCGCAACGAACCATATGGCCCCGCAGACGGCGTCACCCACACTCTTGTCGAACATGGCCTCGCCAACGGCCTGCCAAACGTCATGATCGAAGTTCGCAACGACCTTCTTGGCGATGAGGATGGCCAGACTGCCATGGCTGCCTTCTTGACCAACTTGATCAAGGAAGGACGCGCCGTTTTGTGAGGCGCAATCCGGCTGCGCTGCCTGCCCGCTCGCGGCAAGCGATGCGGGGTACATCTCCAGTGCCCATCAAAGGATGAAATCATGCACATGATCCAATGTGTGTCCCCGGTCGACGGATCAATATTCGCGGAACGTCCGGCGCTTTCGGCTGAAGAGGCCGGCAAGGCAGTTTCGCGAGCCCGCCAAGCCCAGCGGGCCTGGGCAAGGCGGCCGTTGGAAGAGCGCGTGCAGCTTGTGCTGAAAGGTGCCTCTCGTCTCAATGAGATGTCCGATGTAGTTGTGCCTGAGCTAGCCTGGCAGATGGGGCGGCCGGTGAAGTATGGGGGCGAGTTCAGGGGCTTCAACGAGCGCTCCAACTATGTCGCTTCAATCGCAGCTGACGCCCTCGCTCCAATCTTGGTAGAGGCGAATTCTCGCTTCGAGAGGCGAATCGAACGTGAGCCCCAGGGTGTCGTGTTGGTGGTCGCGCCGTGGAACTACCCTTACATGACGGCCATCAATTCCGTGGCACCTGCGCTGATGGCCGGCAATGTCGTGCTGCTGAAGCACGCGAGCCAAACCTTGCTAGTGGGCGAACGTCTGGTGCAGGCTTTCATTGAAGCGGGAATACCGGATGACGTCTTCCAGAACGTGTTCCTGGACCACGACACAACGTCGAGCCTAATCGCTGCCCGTAGTTTCGACTTCGTCAACTTTACAGGGTCCGTCGAGGGTGGTCGCTCAATCGAGCGGGCCGCCGCCGGCACCTTTACGGGACTTGGCCTCGAGCTCGGCGGCAAGGACCCCGGCTACGTTATGGAGGACGCAGATCTGGATGCCGCCGTCGACACGCTGATGGATGGCGCGACTTATAATTCGGGACAGTGTTGCTGCGGCATCGAACGCATCTATGTGCATGAAGCACTCTATGAAGACTTCGTCGATAAGGCCGTGGCTTGGGTGTCAAATTACAAGCTCGGCAATCCACTCGACCCGGAAACTACGCTCGGACCAATGGCCCACAAGCGTTTCGCCAATGTGGTGCGACAGCAGATCGCCGAGGCTTTGGCCAGTGGCGCAAGAGCGCTCGTCGATCCCAGCCTTTTCCCTCAGGACGACGGCGGTGCGTATCTCGCTCCGCAGATTCTGGTCGACGTCGACCATTCAATGGCCTTCATGCAGGAAGAAACCTTTGGTCCGGCGGTTGGCATCATGAAGGTAAAGGGCGATGCCGAGGCCCTGGCGCTGATGAACGACAGCCGCTTCGGACTAACGGCCTCTCTCTGGACCAAAGACGTCGAGCGAGCGGCGCGCCTCGGCCGGGACATCGAGACGGGCACCGTCTTTATGAACCGCGCTGACTATCTTGACCCGGCGCTTTGCTGGACCGGAGTCAAGGAAACGGGCCGGGGCGGTTCGCTTTCTGCGATCGGCTTCCATAATCTGACCAGGCCCAAGTCGTATCACCTCCGTAAGTCTCTCTGACCTAAGGTTCGTTCGATCCTAAAGATCGCTCCCAAGGATTTGGTGATGGGCACGTTGCTCGTCAGCGGGTCCTCGGGGAGCACAAGGCCTAGAACTTTTGAAACGTCAACGGCCGCAGGGAACACTGGACAGCGAGCGTCGTCGCCACTCATGGATATCCGAGCGTTGGCCGGTTTTCTTGGAGGTCGCCCGGATGCTGCCCCTGCCTGCGAGTGGTCTCAGTTCATTGCATGCTGAAGTCTTCGGCGACTGTAAGTTCTTCCGACTCGGCGAGACGCATCTTTCCCTCTCGGAGCAACTGGAGGTCGTCATGCATGTGAATGAATGTCTCATCCATCGACATCTGGAGATGGATACGCATCAGGGACGCTCCAACCTGCCGATTGCCTTCCAGGAGCGCAGCGATGATCCTCCGATGCTCGATCATCGATTGTCGCAGGCGGTCGATGCGGGTGAAGCCAATATATTCCGTAACGCGGCGAATGTTGTTCTGACGCTCGATGGCACTTACCAACTCGCCCGTTTGGGCACCTTGAGCGACCACGCTATGAAATCGGGCATCCAGATCAAAAAGCCGCCGACGATCCATCTGCAGCACATCCTTAATCGCTGCCACATGCTCGTCGTCGATATCCCGAAGCGCCTCCGCGTCCATTTGGTAGCTGTCTGCGAGAATGCCCGCTGGCTCGATAATCTGTCGGAACCGATAGCTGTCAGCAATCGCTGGCGGACTCACATCCGCGAAAACCCAGCCGCGCCCCGGCATCGGTTCCACCAGGTGGTCTCGTGTGAGGCGGCGCAGGGTTGAGGCAAGGACTCCGTTCGGCACTGAATAGCGTTGCATCAGCGCTCGCTCGCTGAAAACGGAACTCAACTCCCCGGTGGCCATGTCGCGCATGACACGTTCGTCAAGGAGCTCGTCGGATTCACTGTTTCCGCTTTGAAGGAGCAATGCGGGATCCTTGACGACAAAACCTTTGCGCGGCTCAAACTGGAGAGCTCCTTCGGCTTCGAGCTTCTGAAGCACATGGCGTACCGGCGTCCTCGAGACACCGAGCTGCTCAGCCACTTCTGCCTCGTTTATTCGATCGCCGGACTGGAAATCCCCACCCAACTTCAAACGAAGCTGCTCCAAAAGGCGGACTTGAAGTGGGGTCTGCATGCCTGTCTCCCAAGACTATGAATTGCGTTTTACATGCCAAAAAAACTTCTGTCTAATCGATTCCAGTCGCCGATAGCCGCAAATCGACCATATAGTTCGAGAACGCCAGTCAGTCAGAGTGGAATGCGCCCTCGGTCAAGCTGCTGCTGTTGTATGATTTGCAGTCAGCGAAATAGGCCGCCCGTCGTCGATTTTCTTCTGCACAGGCATTCGGGTCATCTGCAAATCGGCAAGTGAATAAGCGGCTTGCGGAGGCTTAAAGCCTAGCTCCGCAAAGACCGTCGGTCAGTCGTAGCTCATCGACGGCAGCGCAATTGCGCAAACTTCGTCACGGTTTTGCCTTCCTGGTTTGGGCTCCCAAAGCCCCTGCAAAGCGATGCCGGAAGGAACATGAAAGCGTCGCCCCGGTTGGGCAGCAGGCGATCGTCTGCGTGCGCGCCGTTTCGGCTGGCGCGGTTGCACGTTCTCCTCGGGCGTTGTCGCGAAACGGCGGGTGACGGATATTGACTTCGTGCATTTTGAGCCATACAAATACAATTGTGGAAGCCGAAAGGCGACAGGAGGCTGTGGCGTGGCGGCGGTCGGATTTAGATGTCGAATGCCCCATCTGCGCAGGCAGGCAGTTGGCTTGGAACCTTTTGGCAGA
>NZ_JBMDKS010000072.1:0-4731 GCF_057809835.1 Mesorhizobium sp. FG116 | reverse complement strand
GCGGCGCGCCGCGACTTTCCGCTCGAATGCGACCTGTCGTTCCAGATCATCGAGCGACCCGCGCCCGGCAACGTCCGCGTCCTTCAGGAATACGCGGATAACAGCATCCTCCTCTATCTCGCCGAAAACAGGCTTGCGGCCGAGCGTTGGCTTGCGGAAAGACGCCATCTCGACGCGCGTCTGGAGGAGGTGAGCGCCGACGAGGTCAGCGCCGATGTCGTCGAGGGGCGGGTGCGCTGATGCTCAACCCCACGCAAACCCGAAATCGAGCGCATCGCCGGCGAGGCTGACTGGGACAGTTTCACGCTGCTCCTGCTGATCAGCCGATGGGCGCAGATGAACGACCTCGCCAGGCCCCTCATCGAACATCTCACCGGCGTTGCCGCCACCTGGGACGATCCGGACGACGAATAGAGCAACGGCGACCCAGCCGCCTCCCATCATCCCCTCAACCACGCGGCCCGGCTCCGACAGGAGGCCGGGCCGTCGTCATTTCAAGGAGCATTCCGATGTTTCAATGGACAAAATCCTGCTCGTACGATGACGAGCAAAAGCGACGTTTTCATTCCACCGCTCGTTCACGGCTGAAGAAGCTTGCGGCCGAGCTTCGCCTCGCCGCCGGTTCGTATGACGTTCGGTCCAACAGGGCGGGCATTGCCGTCAGCGGGGAGATCACCCTGCATCACGACCGCTTCTACCTGCAGGTCGGACAGTTCGGCCTGTCGTCCGGCCACGGCATCCTGATCCGCACCTGCAAGGGCCGCAGGGATTTCACCGGCGGGCCGAACCATTTCGTCGGGCTTCAGCTGCTGGACGACATTCCGGCGCTCGCCGCCGCGGTGCGTGCGGTCACCGGCGTCGGCGCAGCCGACGGCGGATCCGCAGGCGATCGCCCCTCATGCCGACCGGTCGGCGATATTGGGGCCCCACATCGGCGCCCGGCGCGGGTTGCCCAGATCCGCACGGAGGACAGGCCATGACCTTCGGCGCAACGACCTTCACCGACCAGGAGTTCCTCCACCTGGCGCCGACCGAGCAGAAGCTCGCCAAGGCGTTCGCGGCCGAACTCGGCCTCGGCACGCCGGCCACGAGGCTGACGCTGTCTCCACAAGCCAACGCCGGCATCGATCTCGGCCTTTCCGACATCGGCGGCATGATCCGCCTTGATCTCGAGCAATTGCTCGACGGCCGTCTTCTCGTTCAGGGAACGTCCGGCGCCGGCAAGAGCTGGACCCTGCGCCGGATCCTCGAACAGACGAACGGGCTCGTACAGCAGATCGTCGTCGATCCCGAAGGCGAGTTCGTCTCACTCGCCGAGCATTTCGACTTCCCCATCCTCGACGGCGCCCGGCTCGATACGGCAGCACTCGCGCTTGCCGCCGCCCGTGCCCGCGAGCATCGCCTGTCCGTCCTGCTCGACCTCTCCCAGATCGAGCGGGAGGCGCAGATGCAGAGCGTGACCGCCTTTGTCGGCGCGCTGATCGCAGCACCGCGCGAGCATTGGCATCTGGCGCTCATCGCCATAGACGAGGCGCACATCTTCGCGCCCTTCGGTGGCGCCGGGCTCGCTGCCACCTCTGTCCGGCAGGCGGCGACGCAGACGATCACCGATCTGATGAGCCGCGGCCGCAAACGCGGCCTCGCCGGCGTCCTGGCAACCCAGCGCATTGCCCGGTTGGCGAAATCGGTGTCGTCGGAAGTGCTGAACTTCCTGATCGGCCTCAACACGCTCGACATCGACATCCGGCGCGCCGCCGAGACCATCGGCTGGGACGCCAGCAAGGCCTTCGATCGCCTGCCGATTCTCCAGCCGGGCGATTTCGTGGCATCGGGACCGGCGTTTTCGCGCGCGCCGACAACGCTGCGCATCGGCGGGGTCAGGACCCGGCACATCGGCGCTCGCCCGGACATCGTCGCGCCGGCGGCAATCAGCTCGCAAGACGCCGCAAGCCTGCTCGACCTCGAAGAGCTGCATGCGGCCTCGGAGGCGGATGACGAGGTCAGATCCGACACCAGCCTGCCCGTCGGGATCAGGACGATCCGCGCCTTCATCCGCGAGCCCGCTTTTGCCGACGCCGGCAAGGTCTGGGAGGTGCTTTCGCCGCTGGCGCCGCAGGGCGCGGTGGTCGCCGACCTCGCCGATTATCTGGAGATCGACGCCACGCGCGTCGCGGCCGCGCTCGCGCTGCTCGATCTCTACGGAGCGGTCGACATCGAAGAGGTCGACGATGGCCGCGTCGTCCGGATTGCGAAGGGGATGACGCCATGAGCCTCAATCCCGTTTCATTCACCAAACCCCACAGGCGAGAGCCGCGCCTCTCCGCTCCCTATATACCGGGCAAGCACGACAAGCGCTTCTGGACCGACCATGAGCGCGAGATCATCCGCCGGTATTTCCCGGACGGCGGGGCGGCTGCTTGCCTCGCCAGGCTCCCCGAGCATCGCACCGCATCCGGCGTCTACAGCCAGGCCAAGAAGCTCGGCCTGAGGGCCAGCGGAGCTCCCGCCGAGCGCCGTCGTCATAGGGCGAGCTCGGAACTGGATGACCGGATCCGGGAAGGATGGCGCGCGATGGACGCCGGCAGGAAGGGCGCGGTCGTGGAACTGGCGAAGCGGCTTCAGGTTCCACGGTGGTGGCTGACGAAGCGGTTGACCGTCCTCGGGCTGACAATTCGCCACAAGAAGGAACCGCGCTGGACGGCGGCGGAAGATGCACTGATGCACAAGGTGCCGCTGCATCTGCCCGACAAGGCGGCCGCCATCTTCCGTGAACATGGGTTCCACCGCTCGCCGACCGCCATCGTCGTCAGGGCGAAACGTCTCGATCTGTCGCGCCGTGTGTCCCGCCCCGAACTTTCCGCGACCCGGGCGGCGGCGATCCTCGGCGTCGACGGCAAGTTCGTCACCGCCCGCATCCTCTGTGGCGATCTGCCGGCCGCCAAACGCGACGACAGGCGGCTCGCCCAACAGGGCGGCAGCTCGTGGGATATCCAGCCTGCCGATCTGCGCCGCTGGATCGTCGACAACATCGACGTCGTGGATCTGCGCAAGGTCGACAAGATCCCGTTCGTCGCGCTCATTGCAGGAGAACGATCATGAGATACGCGCTCAAGGTCCGGGCGCCGGGCCGCAAGAAGTGGGGATTCTTGACCCCGAAGGGTGGCGTCACGAACCTCCGGGTCCACGCTGCACGCTGGTCGGACAGGGAGCCCTGCGAGAAACTCATCGCCGAGAACGCGCCCGACAATCCCGGTTAGGCAATCAAGATTGTCGATATGGCCAAAAGCGCCGCCTGCACAACGAAGCGATAGCTCGTCGGCGGCGTCGCCGACGGCCGGTTGCGCTCAACGGAAGATGTGTCTCGATCGACGTGTCGCCGAGCACCCCGATGTGATGTGCGCGTGACCTGACATCCATACCGAAACCACAAAGAGCCCGGCCGCCGTGCCGGGCTTTCGTCATTTCCAGCCCCTTGAAGAGGAGGATCGCCATGCCTGTCTATCGGCTTGGGTCGAATGGCCTTGTCCACGTGCCCGGCATCATGGCCAGGGCCATCAACTCCTACGCATTCCCGAAGGATCGCACGGCTTTGCGGCACGTCATCGTCGACGGCTGGCCGGGCATTCCGGATGACGCCCCGCATCTACTTTTCGCAACCGGAGACTGACGATGCCTCGATACACCATCGAAACGACCTATACGGTCCCGCACTATCGGCAACGCAACCACAGTGCGACCTCCGTCGAGGAGGCCTGCCGGCGCGCTGTCGAAGCGAAGGATTGGTCGGGACAGGTTCCGGATTTCGAGACGGCGGGCGAAACCTACGTCACCGGCATCTGGAAAGGCACGGACGCCGCCTATCGCGGTGAGGCGCTTCCGATCCCCAGCCATTTTCAGGAAACCATCCAGCGCCAGGCCGAACAGTTCGGCGAGCTTGTCGCGCTGCTTGAGGAAATCGCGCCCCCGTCGCCAATGACCTTGTCACGCCAGACTTTTGAAGACTGGCTGCCCAGGGCACGCTATGCGGTCGCCAAGGCCAAGGCCATCCTCGAAGGTCGACGCGACCCCGACGATCCGGTTTCCTGAAACGCGATCCCAGCCCCTCAACCAGCCCGGCCCCGCGCCAAGCTTCGCATTGTCAGAAGCAGGGACGGTGCCGTGCTGCTATTTTCGCACCGAAGGGTTCAACCGCTCGTGCAGTTCCTTCCCGGGCCGGAAATAGGGAACCCACTTCTCCTCGACGTGAACGGCGGCTCCGGTGCGCGGGTTTCGTCCCGTCTTGGGCGGGCGATGGCGAACGGTGAACGCCCCGAACCCGCGCAACTCCACCTCGCCGCCTTCGGCGAGCATGTAGGTCATGTCGGCGAGCACGGTGTTGACGATCTTTTCGACGTCGCGCCGGTGAAGATGCGGATTGCGTCGGGCGACCGAGTCCACAAGCTCCGACTTGATCATCTGGTTCCCTCTCGTATCGGACGCGCCCGCTTTTGGTCGGCCTCTCAATCGCCGAACAGACCGGCCCGGTCAACCACCTGCCCGTGTCGCTGAGCCGAAAGAGGGGGAGGGGGGTGGCCTAGGGGCCGGACTGCGGACGGGCCGGAAAGGGAGGCCTGCCGAGCCGGCTTGCGCTGCGACGCCGCTCCGACGCGGCGCCGCCGATCTTCCATCCACATCATCAGCCCGCTCGACCGCATCAGCGGCCAGCCGGGCTCTGTCCTTCAGGAGGCTTCA
>NZ_JBMDKS010000071.1:0-4800 GCF_057809835.1 Mesorhizobium sp. FG116 | reverse complement strand
ATGCTCGGGCCTACATGATCCACGACTGGGTCTTCACGGCGCATCATTGCATCGTGGACGGCAGTACGGAGCGTCGGTTCGAGCAAATGAAAGGGGTCGAATTCGACGATTCCGTCGCCATCTTGGGCGAAGCGATCAAGGCATTGGTCGAAACGCGACGTGTGGCGCCGAACGACGTGGCCCCCGATGTGATCACCGCTGCCGTCGGCAGCGTGATCGCTCGAAACCTTTGGAACCAGCACGGGGCCTGCAAATCCCTGCAGGTCAGCGCAAAGGACATCGCAGCGGCGGAGGCGGCCATTCCAGGCTCGACGACCAAGGCGAAGAACCTGAGCACCTTCCGTCTTCCTGAAACGATGGGACCTTCAATCCCTGCCGCCAAGCCGGCGAAGATCGTGGCCCGCGTCTCTCTTTGAAATGCTTTGTGCCTCCAGCCGCAGAGCGCAAAATTGGGCGGCCCACGACGGGGGTGCTGACGTGTCCAGTGCCTGAATTGGCCGGCCTGCCACGTCTGATGCCAAACGGTTCAAGGCGAGCGAGGTTTGGAACAGGAGCGGCGAGCCGCCGTCTGTGCGGCACTCGGGTTCCGGTCAGCCCAACAGGAGCCACACCCAGTACGCGCCGATCGCCATCTGGACCGAAAAGGCGGTAAATCTCAGGCTGACCGCAAGCGCGCTCGTCGAAACGAGGTGGATCGTCGACTGGACGATCCTGGCGCCCAGCAGCGTGAACGCCAAGGGATCCGTGGCTTCGGATCTTCCGGTCATCACCGCGACGCCGAGCAGCCCGCCGAAGACGGGGAGACCCTCGATGCAGTTGGCATGCGCCCGGGCCAGCCGCTGCATGAAAGGCGAGAGGGTGGCGTTGTCCGGCGTAAACCCGTTCGCGGGCACGCGGCCCGATACGACGAGCCAGGTGCGGATTGCCTCCATCACGATCAGCAAGCCCAGTGTCCAGGCGATGAACCCGGTCAACGCATATGCGGACTGCGACATCACGTCACCTATGGCTTGCGGCAGAGCGCGACGATCCACGGCGCGCCGCCCGGCGATTGACAAATGTCCACGGAGAAGCCGGCGGCGGCTGCCGCCTCGCGCAATTCGCCAGGCGTCCTGGGCGTAAAAATGTCCGAGGGCATTCCCATCGTCTCCATGCGTTCCCTTGGAACGAAGCCGACCGCAAGCAGGCCACCGGGGTGAAGAATGCGGATGAACTCGCCAAAACCCTGCTCGAGCGAGCGCCAGAAATACACCGTGTGGACAGTAAGCGCCTTCGTGCATGACGCGTCGTCGATCGGCAGCCTGCCGACATCGCCAAGCAGGAACCGCGCACGGCCTTGCGCGCACTCAGCTGCGAAAGTCTTGGTCGCGGCGGCGACGGCATCGGCGGAACGATCTACCCCAACGACCGATGCGCTTCGGTCAAGGAGACGCCGCAGATTTGGCCCGCCGCCGAAGCCAACTTCCACAATTGCATCCGTCGACTGGGGGCCCAGCAGATCAACCGCGAACGCATTTACGCGCGCGTTTCCGCGGTTCATGCCAAGCCGGACGAGCCACCCGCCGAAGCCCGAGGGGTGCGATAGTTGCCTGGCGACAAACCGGGGTGGCATGAAACGGCTCTTCCAAGGAATATCCAGGATACACCGTCTATCGATGGGACGAAAGTTCTGATCCCCGCAAGGATAGCGGGAGTGGGCTGCAACGGTCATGAAACGAAACCGATACGAGGCAAGGCCGTCATCTGCTGCTGTCTCCCGAATGAACACCGGTCGCGCTCCCTTTCGAGGAAGCATCCGGCTTGGAAAGTTGCATCCTTGGCGCTGCGTTGAAAACGTTGAAAAAATTCCGGCTCCCTCATAACCTTTGGCTATGAAGAAGTACCGGACCGCCCTTCCGCCACTGGATTTGCTTATCTTTTTCGAGGCGGCTCACCGCGTCGGAAGCTTTACGGGCTGCGCGGCTGAACTCCACGTCTCGCAGGCCGCGGTCAGCAAGCGCATCCATCAGCTCGAAGAATGGATCGGAGAGCCGCTGTTCATCCGCAACGGCAAGCGGCTGGCGCCGACGGAGAGCGGCGAGCGGCTCTACCGCACCGTCGGGATGGCGCTCGAATTCCTTCGCCAGGGCCTCGGCACTTTGCGCGAGGACGCCATGCGGCCGCTATCCATCGGCGCGAACACCGTTGTCGGCATGTTCTGGCTGACCGCGCAGTTGCAGGCCTTCGGGCTTTCCGGCGACGCCTGCCCGACACGGCTGATCACTTCCGACAACACGGACGACCTGCTGGCGGGCAAGCACGACCTCTTGGTGCTTTACAGCAACGGCATGGTTCCCGGATATCACGTGACGCGACTCCTCGGCGAGGAGATGGTGCCGATGGCGTCGCCTGAACTGGCCGCCGCATTGAAAGCCGACGGTAGTGGATCGTTCCGGCAATTTCGCCGAACCGACGGTCCACCCTTGCTGAATTATCTGCGCTCAGCGCCCGACTGGGTCGATTGGCGGACATGGTTCGACGGCCTTTCTATCGAGGGACCCGAAGGCTGGAACGTGAGGACCATGAGCACCTATTCCCAGACGATCGGCGAGGCGATCCGCGGCAACGGCATCGCGCTGGGCAGCGTGGCCTTGCTGCAATCGGAACTGGCGGCGGGGCGGCTTGTGCGTCTTACCGGGGACGTCCTGCGGACCGACAGCGGCTACTATCTTTGCCATACCAAGAGCGCCTCCCTTCCCGACGAGGCGCAACGGCTGGCGAGTTTCCTGATTGCCGCCGCGCAAGACCAGAACGCGTCCCGGGATTTCCCATAACCTGCGGTTTCGCGGATCGCGGAGATTTTCCAACGTTTCCCTTACCGTCGAGGAGCGGCATCATGACCTCGAACCAGGCCGTACAGAGGAAGCGATGGCAAATTTCGACTGGCATGCGGAGCGCAGCGATCTCTCCGGCATCGCGCTGCTGGACCGCGCACCCGAAAGCGAGGGGATCGACCTCAGGGAGGTGCGGCTCTATCGCCTGGGCCGCGTGCGCGAGCAGATGGTGCGCTACGGCGTCGACCTCGTCATCCTGTCGGACCCGATCAACATCCGCTACGCCACCGGCACGCGCAACATGCAGGTCTTCTCGCAGCGGAACTCGCCGTCGCGCTATCTGGTGCTGACCGCATCCCGCTCGATCCTGTTCGAATTCACCGGCTGCCTCCATCTCGCAGACGGCTACGAGACTGTCGACGAGGTTCGTCCGGCCTCGACGGCCAGCTTCGTCGCGGCCGGACCGCATATCGCGGAACGCGAGCGCGCATGGGCGGCCGAGATGAGCGACCTGATCGTGGAACTGGTCGGCAAAGACGCCACGGTCGGGCTGGAGCGCCTCAACGCCGGCACTGCGCTGGCGCTTGCCCAGTACGGATTTCGCATCGTCGACGCACAGCAGCCCGTGGAGATGGCGCGGGCGATCAAGTCGGCCGAGGAACTGAAATGCGTCAACGCCTCGTTGCGGGCAACAGAGATCGGCGTCGGCAAGCTTCGCGGCGCCGTGCGGCCCGGGATCACCGAAAACGAACTGTGGTCCGTGCTGCACAAGTCGATCATCGAGCAGAACGGCGACTACTGCGAAACGCGGCTGTTGAGCGCCGGCCAGCGCACGAACCCCTGGTTCCAGGAGACCGCGACCTACCTGATCGGCGAGAACGAGCTCGTGGCCCTCGACACCGACGTCGTCGGCTGCCACGGCTACTATTCGGACTTTTCCCGGACGTTCCATTCGGGGCCCGGCCGGCCGAGCGCCTATCAGCGCGAGCTTTACAAGGTCGCGCACGAGCAGGTTCACTACAATATGGGGATACTCAAGCCCGGCATGAACTTCCGCGACTACGCGGACCAAGCCTGGGACATACCCGAGAAATACTACGCCAATCGATATTACCTGTCGGCGCATGGCTGCGGCATGACGGGCGAGTATCCCTATCTCTACCATCGCGGGGATTTTCCGGATGCCGGCTATGACGGGACAATCGAACCCGGCATGACGATCTGCGTCGAAAGCTATATCGGCGAGGAGAACGGCCCCGAGGGCGTGAAGCTCGAGCAGCAGGTCCTGATCACCGATACCGGCATCGAACTTCTCTCACGGTTTACTTTCGAGGAAGAATTGCTGCGGTGAGCCCACTCCCATGACGCTTTCTGGAGGGTTGCAAATTCCAAGGCCGCCCATAACGTTCGACTATGAAAAGCTATCGGCGTAATTTGCCGCCATTGGACATGCTGTTCTTCTTCGAAGCGGCGTATCGGACAGGCAGCTTCACCGCCTGCGCCGCCGAATTGAACGTCACCCAGGCCGCCGTCAGCAAGCGCATCCGCCAGTTCGAGGACTGGATCGGCGATCCCTTGTTTGTCCGCAGCGGCAAGAGATTGGTCCCAACTTCCGCTGCCGACCGCCTCTACCAGACTTCCAGCATGGCCTTGGAGTTTCTGCAGCAGGGAATAGCCTCGCTGCGCGAGGAGGCGAGACGGCCGCTTTCCATAGGCGCCAACACCAGCATCGGCATGTTCTGGCTCACGGTCCGGCTGCGCGAGTTCGGATTGTCGGCCGATGCCTGTCCGACGAGGCTTTTGACCTCGGACAATGCGCAGGACCTTCTGAGCGAGAGCAACGACCTGATCGTGACCTACGGCGCCGGCAAGATTCCCGGGTGGGACTCGCTGCTGCTGCTGGAGGAAGAGTTGTCCCCGGTCGCCTCTCCGAAGCTTGTTGCCGAGCTTGGGGCCGGTTCGATCCGAACGCTCAACGATATCGCTC
>NZ_JBMDKS010000070.1:0-4964 GCF_057809835.1 Mesorhizobium sp. FG116 | reverse complement strand
TTGCGCAATTTCAACGACTCTGGGCCGCTGAGGCTTACGAAGACGATCTTCGACATGATCGAGGAGCACATCGATCAGGCGCACCAAGTCAAGGGTCGGCTACCAAACGATCAAGATTTTCTTATGCGTTGCTTTGACGAGGCGAAGTCCGCATTTGCCGCGTCAGGGATAGAACTTGTGCCATGTATGAACGACACCCTTGCCGGGAATTTCTTGTTGAATGCCGACGATCGCGTGATGCTTGTTGATTTCGAGTACGCATCCAACAACGAACGAACCTTCGAAATCGCCAACTGGTTCTGCGAGATGGCCTTTCCTCGCCGGATCGAGCAAGAGGCAATCGAGGAATATTTTGGCCGATGGGATCATCGGATCGACGCCCGCATCAAAGTCTGCAGAGCTTTGAGCGACTTGAAATGGGCAACCTGGGCGATGATCCAGGAAGCCATGTCCACGCTTAATTTCGACTACTACAAGTACGGTACTTGGAAGTACATGCGAGCGCGCACGCAGTTTCACCATCCAGATTGGTCACTCTGGATTGGCCAAGTGTAGCGACTCTTATCATTAACAATCAAATATGCGGGCGTTTCGCAATGGATGACGATTTCGTTCAAATGCAGAGCTATATGAATTTCGCCAATGAGCTTGCCGATTTGGCGCGTCCTATTGCAAGGGCACATTTCCGAACGTCAATTGATATTGAGTCGAAAGCCGACCAAAGCCCCGTGACGATCGCCGACAAGGCAATAGAAAGAAGGTTGCGGGAGGAGATTTACGAGGTCTATCCCGATCATGGAGTGTTAGGCGAGGAGGAAGGAGGCGACTTTGCTCGACAGCTAACCTGGGTGATCGATCCGATTGATGGTACGAAAAGTTTTATTACCGGCATTCCACTTTTTGGAACTTTAATTTCTCTGGCGTTTCGTGGTCGACCGATACTCGGCGTCGTCGACATGCCAGCGCTCGGCGAGCGTTGGCATGCATTCGGGGGCCAGACGTGGTTCGGCGATCAAACCGCCAAGTCGAGCAACCGGCCACTAGCGTCGGCGAGGCTTCTTGCAACGTCCCCTGATATGTTTGCAGGAACGGCCTCGACGCAATTCGCGAACTTGTCACGAGTGGTCGGGATGCGCCGCTTCGGCGGCGATTGCTATGCCTATGGATTGCTCGCATCCGGGCATGTGGACCTCGTCGTCGAGAGTGGGCTCCATATCTATGATGTCATGGCCCTAGTGCCCGTTGTTCAAGGCGCGGGTGGGGTCATCACCGATTGGCACGGGCGTGAGATATCGCCGGATTTCGATGGAAACCTGCTCGCCGCGGCCAACCCTAGGTTACACGTCGAAGCACTTGCAGCGCTCAGCGCCTCTGGTCCCTCGGTCGGCATCTAACGCTCAGATATTTCGGACTTTTATCAGCATCTACAGTGGATCTCGGGAGATACGTGACCGTGAGTATCATGACTTTTGATGAATTAAGAGAAGCAGTCGATGATGGAGATATTGAAACCGTTCTATGTTGCGGTGTCGATATGCAGGGGCGACTGTTCGGAAAGCGCTTCCTTGCTTCGTTCTTTGTCGAGTCCGCGCACGAGATGACGCACGCCTGCAATTACCTCCTCGCCCTGGACATCGACATGGAGCCAGTGTCTGGCTACGAGTCGGCGAACTGGACACGAGGTTATGGCGATTTCATATTGAAGCCGGATATGTCCACCCTACGCCGGGTTCCTTGGTTGGAAAGGACGGCTCTGGTGATCTGTGACATCCAGGATCATCACCACGATGACGTTCCCCACACGCCCCGCGCTATCTTGCGCAAGCAGGTCGCTCGGCTGGCAGATCGCGGCTACCGAGGCTACTTTGCCACTGAGCTGGAGTTCTACCTACTCAGCGAAAGTTATGAGTCGGCACGGGCAAAACGCTGGCAGAACCTCCTCTCCGCCTCGCCCTATATCGGCGACTATCAGATCGGCATCACGACGCGAGAAGAACGTGTAATGCGCCGTCTGCGCAACGAGATGCACGCGGCCGGAATTCCAATCGAGAATTCAAAAGGAGAGGCTGGGCCGGGGCAGGAAGAGATCAATGTGCGCTATGCCGAGGCGCTCGCAATGGCCGACCGGCACGCGATTTTGAAAAATGGTGCAAAGGAAATCGCGGAACAGGAGGGACAGTCGATAACATTCATGGCAAAGCACAACTATGGCATTGCCGGTAATTCCAGCCATATCCACAATTCCCTGTGGAGCGAGGATGGTTCGAAGCCGTTGTTCTTCGATAGCGCGGCGAGATGGACCCTTTCCGAAATCGGACAGCAATGGTGCGCCGGCCAACTCAAGTATGCGAACGAAATCACGTGGTTCCTGGCGCCGTATGTCAACTCCTACAAAAGGTTTCAGTCGGGCACTTTCGCTCCGACGAAGATCGTGTGGTCGGAGGACAATCGTACCGCCGGTTTTCGTTTGTGCGGGCAGGGCACGAAGGGAATTCGCATGGAGTGCCGCATCGGCGGTGCGGATCTAAACCCCTATCTCGCCTTTGCCGCGCTAATAGCAGCCGGCCTCGCGGGCATCGACGAGAAGTTGTCCTTGCAGGAGCCATTCGTCGGTAGTGCCTACGAGGTGTCGGTTTTACCAGAAATTCCAAAGACCTTGCGTGACGCGACCGAGACGTTGGCGAGCTCGGTGCTGTTGAAATCCGCATTCGGGCCGGACGTCATCGATCACTATGTCCATACGGCGCGTTGGGAACAGCATGAGTATGATCGCCGAGTCACGGACTGGGAGCTGCATCGAGGATTTGAGCGATACTAGGAGCCTTGCTTCAGGTAACTGCTGCGAGGGATGACGGGGGCGATGAAGCTGCGCTCGCCAATTCACGCCTCCATCAATGTTGAATGGCTCATCACGACGGACGGCCAGATGTGGATTGCGGTCGCAGAGGCACAGCTTGCAAGCCGAGCGGTCCGGAAAGGTCGATCGTCGCAAGTCGGAACGATCGCAACGATTTGACCTGTCCGAATGTTTTCATCCAGGGGTAGCGCTCTGACGTATGACGAACAATTTGGGTCGGCTGCCACCCATTTCCCAACCCAACAGTGCGGCACGGCGCCCACTCAATTTTGATAGCCAGCTATCCAGAAGGGACAGCACCAAAATGAAAATGTTTACGTCTAAGTGGAACTATCCTACCACCGTCCGTTTCGGGATCGGCCGCATCCGAGAGCTGCCTGATGCGCTTGCCACCGCGGGTATCAAACGACCGCTTTTTGTTACGGACCCTGTTCTGGTCAAGCTGCCGATCGTCAGCTCGGCTCTCAAGATCCTTGACGATGCGGGCATCGCCTACAACGTATTCTTCGAGGTGAAGCCCAATCCGGTTGGGTCCAATCTTGCGGCGGGCGTCAACGTCTTCAAGAAAGGAAACCACGACGGTGTTATCGCGCTGGGCGGAGGGTCGGCGCTGGATCTTGGCAAGCTTGTGGCCTTTCAAGCTGGTCAGACAAGGCCGGTCTGGGATTTCGAGGATATTGACGACTGGTGGACGCGCGCTGACGCGCAAGCGATCGCGCCGATCGTAGCGGTGCCGACAACTGCGGGCACAGGATCCGAGGTTGGTCGGGCAAGCGTAATTACCGATGAGAAGACCCGCACCAAGAAGGTCATCTTTCATCCGAAGATGCTGCCCACAATCGTTATTGCCGATCCCGAACTCACGTCCGGAATGCCGCCTGTCATCACCGCCGGCACAGGCATGGATGCCCTTGCTCATTGTTTGGAAGCCTATTGCTCGCCAGGATATCATCCGATGGCTGACGGCATTGCGGTGGAGGGCGTTCGCTTGGTTCTCGAAAATCTACCAAAAGCTTTCGCAAATGGTAGCGATCTCGTAGCTCGCGCTCATATGATGAGTGCGGCTGCGATGGGCGCCACCGCCTTTCAGAAGGGCCTTGGGGCTATCCATGCATTGTCGCACCCCGTTGGCGCTCTCTACGATACCCATCATGGCATGACCAATGCTGTATTCATGCCGTATGTACTTGCATTCAATCGCGATGCGATAGAAGGGCGCGTGCGGCGGTTGGCAGCCTATTGTGGAATCGCTGGCGGCTACGACGGTTTTATCGAGGCGATCCTGATGCTGCGCCGCGAACTGAAGGTACCAGACACGTTGTCCGGGCTGGTTAGGGATTTGGGTTTTGACGAGATGCGCAAAGGACTGATTGCCGACATGGCCGTTGTTGACCCCACGGCGTCGGGCAATCCGGTAGAGCTTACCAGACAAGGTGCGATACTCCTGCTGGAGAGGTCTCTGCAAGGTTACAGTGGAAGACCGCTGTCGTGAGAAACGCTGTTCGAAATTCGCCACGGCTCGCATGGGCTTCCCGAGCGGGTTCAGATCGTTCCACATGGCTGCCGTTTGACAGCGGTTAACCATCTCCGGATCTATATCCCCTTGCCCCAGTGTGGGCGGTCGACGCGGGTGATCGTAGCTGGGGCAAGCTCGATGTCGTCACCTGACGACTTTGCCGCCGTGGCGCCGGTCCGCTCCCGACCGATGCCGCGGCGGCCTTCCATGGTTCGCAGGCTGATCCGAAAAGGACGTAAGCGGTGTTCCCGGGCAACTTCGGAAATCATTGCGTTCGGTTCCAGCGTCTCCGCGACGATCCGCGCCTTGTCATCCATCGACCAGTGACGCCGGCCGCCAGCGCCGTTGATCACCTCAAAACGCCGAGGCTGCCGCTCCGGGTCAAGCATAAGGTCAAGTCCAGCCACAAGCCTATCTCCGATCCCAATACAGGATCGGCAACCTCACAGATCGCGATCACTCCCGAAAGGTGGCCCGGGAACACCGCTTACCAATGAATTGCTCGCCGCCGCTGACATGGCGATGGGGAAATAAGTCGCCTTAGCGTGCCGCACAGCCACGCCATGGCCGCCGGGCTGGGATCAACAGTAC
>NZ_JBMDKS010000007.1:0-154419 GCF_057809835.1 Mesorhizobium sp. FG116 | reverse complement strand
AACCGGGGTCCCTTTTACATGAAAAAAAAGGGTCCCGATTCCGCGGTCATTGACACCCAACTCTCTCTCAAGTGCATCAAGGAAGGCCGCCGGCGGCTTCTCGTTGATGCCAACCGTTCGATCGCCCTGAACATTGGAGTGTCCCCGCACCGGGCAGAAGCCAGCGCCCGGCCGGCCGACATTGCCGCGCAGGAACATGAAGTTCGCAATCTCGCGGATGGTGACGACGGAATGCAGATGCTGCGTGACGCCCATGGCCCATGTGCAGATCACACGCTCGGCGTTGATGTAGACATCCGCCGCTTCCTCGATCTGCTCGCGCGTCAGGCCAGACTGGTCTTCGATCTGCTCCCAACTCGTGGCATCAACGGCGACGCGGTACTCTGCAAAATCGACGCAATGCTCGGCCAGGAATGCATGGTCAAGGATCGAAGGCCGGCCAGCCGCAACCGCTGCATCCTCTGCCGCCAGAACGGCTTTGCTCATGCCGCGGACCGCGGCCATGTCGCCGCCGAGACGCGGCTGGTAGTAGTGGCTGGCGATGTTTTGCGAACCGCCCCGGATCATCTCGATCTTGTCCTGCGGATCGGAGAAGCGCTCCAGTCCGCGCTCTCTCACAGGGTTGAACACGGCGATGCGAGCGCCGCGCATGGCCGCACGCCGGAGATCCCCCAGCATGCGGGGGTGGTTGGTTCCAGGGTTCTGGCCGATAACGAAGATGGCATCGGCCTCCTCGAAATCCTCCAGCAGAACCGTACCCTTGCCCACGCCGATCGAGTGGCGCAGCCCTACCCCGCTCGCTTCGTGGCACATGTTGGAGCAATCCGGGAAATTGTTGGTGCCGTAGATGCGAACGAACAACTGGTAGAGGTAGGCAGCTTCGTTGCTGGCGCGGCCTGACGTGTAGAACTCGGCGCGGTTAGGGCTGTCGAGGCCTTGCAGGATCGCGCCGATTTCGGCAAAGGCGTCATCCCAGCTAACGGGCAGGTAGCGGTCGCTGGCCGCGTCGTAGCGCATGGGATGCGTAAGGCGACCGTTGAGCTCCAACTCGTAGTCGGTCTGCTCACGCAGTTCGGAAACGGTATGGGCAGCGAAAAACTCAGGCGTGGCGCGCTTTTCCGTCGCCTCCCAGGCGACAGCCTTGACGCCATTCTCGCAGAATTCGAATGAGGACCCATGCTCGGGATCGCCCCAGGCGCAGCCGGGGCAGTCAAAGCCGTCAGGCTGGTTGGCCTTGAGCATTGCGCGGGCGCTCGTAAGTGGCGATCCGCTCTCCAGAAGCCGCTTGCCGCAGCTCTTGAGCGCTCCCCAACCACCCGCAGCGGAAGATTTTTTGCCGATGAAAACTGTGGCCATGTCCTAGTCTCTTCGTCGCAATACGGACCGGGTTCGCCCACTAATGCGAGGGCAACTTCATCCAAAAACACAGGGGCAATGGTCTCGGTATATGGGCCCACTTCCGGCGGGTCAGAGCCCTACGGCAGGAGGCATACGTTCCAAGGAAATAGATAGTACGAGGTATAACTCTCGTAAATATGAGTTATTTTTCAAGTATTTGCGCATTTTTGATCAATTAGAACCGAGATATCGAAATATATAATATGAAAGGAATTTCATATCATTCCTCAGCTCACCTGTTCTGCCTGCCCGCGATTGCCATGACGGCATGTGCCTCTGCCGATGCCAAGGGCGCAGACCTCTGCCCAATATCCGGGTGCTATACTTCGAGCGTGAAGCACGTTATATTTCTTCGCATCTAACGGATTAGCCCTACATCGCGAACCGTCAGGCTACGAAGGCCGAGTGCGCACTTTGCGGGCACAAAGTGCGTGATACGGATGACAAGTTCTTTGGGAAGAGGAAGGCAAGTTCGGGAGGAGCCGAATGAGCGCACCCACATTCGCTCAGCACGCAGACAAGATACAAACGGCAATCGAATCCAATGCCGCAGCGAAGTCCGCGCTCGTCGCCTCATGGCGACGATCCGCAACACTTCATCATCTTGACCCCACTACCCGGCAAGCACCCCGACGACTGTCAGAGGCGGAACTTGCACAAGCACGCGAACGGATCGGTTTGCTCCTGCATGCTGCGCAGAACTCGCTCGACCGCCTTTATCTGGCGGTAGGCGGCGTTGGTTGTTGCGTGTTGCTGGCCGACCGTGACGGTGTTCCCGTCGAGCGCAGAGGGTCTGTCGTCGATGACGATACGTTCGAAGAGTGGGGCCTTTGGACGGGCACCATCTGGAGCGAAGACAGCGAAGGCACCAATGGAATCGGCACTTGCCTGACCGAGCAACGGGCTCTCACCATCCATCGCGATCAGCACTTCTTCTCGCGCAACACGCTGTTGTCGTGCACCACAGCGCCAATCTACGATCACGAGGGTAATCTTGCAGCAGCGCTCGATGTGTCATCGTGCCGGGCAGACCTCACGGAAGGATTTGTCCAACTGATTGCCATGGCGGTGGGCGATGCTGCCCGCAGCATCGAGGCTGAGAATTTCCGCTCTGCCTTTGCCGGTGCGCGGATCATGCTGGCGCCGGGGACCGATAGAAGCGCCAGCGCGATGATTGCGGTGGATGCCGACGATCTCGTAGTCGGCGCGACGCGGTCGGCGCGGCTGGCTCTCAACCTCACGCCCGAAGCGCTGTCGAAGCCCCTGCCCGCACGAGATTTGCTTGGCATGAGCGAATGTGAAGGCCTCACTGATGCCGAGCGCGGCGTTCTGCAAAGAGCGCTAGCGCGTGCTGATGGCAACGTGTCGGCCGCTGCCGCCAGTCTCGGCATTTCGCGCGCAACATTGCATCGCAAACTCATTCGGTTTGGCATTCGCCGCGCGCACTAAAGCCCGATTGACGACTCGATTGTCTGGACTGTCGCAACATTGCGACAGTCCGAATGGTTGGCTTTGCCTCCCTGGGCTGACACACAAACGGAATTCAACAACGCTCCATTTCGGAAGCGCCGCGAGGTGCGGCGCGCTTCATGGGAGGAGCCCACATGAACAAGGTTGAATTTTCCCGCACGGCCAAGGTTCCCTTTGCCAAACGCTACGACAATTTTATTGGCGGCAAATGGGTCGCTCCGAAATCCGGCCAGTATTTCGAGAACATCTCGCCGGTGACCGGCCGCCCGCTGGGCGAAATCGCCCGCTCCAATGCCGCGGACGTCGAGGCGGCACTAGACGCCGCACACAAGGCCAAGGATGCCTGGGGCAAGACCAGCGCCGCCCAGCGGTCCCTGCTGTTGAATCGCATTGCCGACCGCATGGAAGAAAACCTCGACCTCCTTGCCTTGGCCGAGACTTGGGACAACGGCAAGCCGATCCGCGAAACCACGGCTGCCGACGTGCCGCTGGCCATCGACCACTTCCGGTATTTCGCCGGCGTGCTGCGCGGACAGGAAGGCGCCATCTCCGAAATCGACCACGACACGATAGCCTACCATTTCCACGAGCCGCTGGGTGTCGTCGGCCAGATCATTCCTTGGAATTTCCCACTCCTGATGGCGTGCTGGAAACTCGCGCCCGCTCTCGCAGCCGGCAACTGCGTCGTGATGAAACCCGCCGAACAGACACCGGCATCCATCATGCTGTGGGCCGACCTGATCGGCGACCTGCTTCCCGATGGCGTGCTGAACATCGTCAACGGTTTCGGCCTGGAAGCCGGCAAGCCGCTGGCCTCCTCCAACCGCATCGCCAAGATCGCCTTCACCGGTGAAACGACGACGGGGCGGCTGATCATGCAGTATGCCTCGCAGAACCTCATTCCGGTAACGCTGGAGCTTGGCGGCAAGAGCCCCAACATCTTCTTCCAGGACGTGACGTCCGAAGACGACGACTTCTTCGACAAGGCGGTCGAGGGCTTCGTCATGTTCGCGTTGAACCAGGGCGAAGTCTGCACGTGCCCAAGCCGTGCGCTGGTGCATGAGAAGATCTACGACAAGTTCATGGAGCGTGCCGTCAAGCGCACTCAAGCGACCATCCAGGGCGATCCGCTCGATCCGGCCACCATGATCGGCGCGCAGGCTTCCAGTGAACAGCTCGAGAAGATCCTGTCCTACATCGACATAGGCAAGCAGGAAGGCGCCAAGGTTCTGACAGGTGGCGAACAGAACCATCTGCCCGGCGATCTGGCCGGCGGCTACTACGTCAAGCCGACGATCTTCCAGGGCAACAACAAGATGCGTATCTTCCAGGAAGAAATCTTCGGACCGGTCGTGTCCGTGACCACCTTCAAGGACGACGCCGACGCGCTCTCGATTGCCAACGACACGCTCTATGGTTTGGGCGCAGGTATCTGGAGCCGTGACGCCAACCGTCTGTACCGCTTCGGCCGCGCCATCCAGGCAGGCCGTGTATGGACAAACTGCTACCATGCCTATCCGGCGCATGCAGCGTTCGGCGGCTACAAGCAGTCGGGCATTGGTCGCGAGAACCACAAGATGATGCTCGACCACTACCAGCAGACCAAGAACATGCTGGTGAGCTACAGCCCGAAGAAGCTCGGCTTCTTCTAAGCAGAATATCCCTGCGACCCTCTTTGCCCATCAAGAGGGTCGCAGGGCATTTCCCAACCGAATTGAGCTCGTATAGTCATCCATCGGCTGCGAACCAGCCGAACTCGAAAGCCTGAGAACCCTCCCGCCGTTGGCCAACTACGTGCGGCGCGGACCTCTTGGAGACATGCCATGTCCGATCGCCTTGTCCTCGACAAAGTCACTGCCACGCCCGAAGCGATGCAGTTCCTGAACGAGATCATCGCCGACCACGGCCCCGTGCTATTCCATCAATCGGGCGGCTGTTGCGACGGTTCCTCACCCATGTGCTATCCGCGCAGCGACTACATTGTAGGCGAACGGGATGTGCTGCTGGGCAACATCGGCGACACCCCGGTTTATATCAGTGAATCGCAATACGAGGCCTGGAAGCATACGGACCTCATCCTCGATGTCGTGCCCGGACGGGGTGGCATGTTCTCGCTGGATAACGGCCGCGAAAAGCGGTTCCTCACGCGCTCCGTGATTTGCGCCGCACCTGGCAGCTAACGCGCCGTTTCTCTGCGGTGCATTGTAGCACCCTTACCCTGCAGAATGCTTCTTGCCTGTCCGGCGGAGCTGTGTTTCACTTCCATCGTTATATATAAAAAAATACATTGATGGAGGAAGCACGCCTTATGTCCAAACCTGTCGTACTGACCAAAATGTGCGAATTGCACGTTATTGATATGCCGCAGGACGAAAAGCTTGCAGAGCGTTTCCAGACTTCGTTCCCCACTGCTCGATATGACGAGTCAGCGGGGCAATGGCGCATGGTGTGGAAAAAGGGAACCTACGCGGAATCTAATGCCCGCCTTGAAGCCTTTTTCGCCGAGAATGGAGTCGCCGTTACTCACATCGATAAATGCTAGAACGCACAGGTCTAGCCAGCATCGCGGATGGCAGGCGGGCAGCGGCGCGCCGTGAGTGGGCCGTGCTCGGTGCGCTGTTGGCGCTTCTCGTCGCGTTGGCGGTATTGTCGATCGGCCTGGGCCGGGTTTCGATAGCACCGGATCGGGTCATCGCCATCCTTTTATCGAAGATTGCCCCGGTAACGCAGGACTGGAGCAACGCTGACGAGTTGATCGTCATGAACGTTCGCTTGCCACGTATCTGCGCGGCGATGCTGGTTGGGGCAGCACTGGCCGCCGCGGGCGCCGGCTACCAGAACCTGTTTCGCAATCCCATCGTTTCGCCCGACATTCTTGGAGTGTCGGCAGGAGCGGGATTCGGTGCATCGCTGGCCGTCATGCTCAACATCGGCGCCTTTGGAATTCAGGCCTCGGCGTTCGTTGCCGGCCTGATTGCAGTGACCCTGTGCTTCGCCATCGGCCAAGCCATCAACCGGCATTCGCTAATTGTGCTCGTGCTGGTCGGCGTCGTCATCGCGGCGTTCTTCCAGGCGTTGATTTCAGTGCTGAAGATCGTCGCCGATCCGGTCGATGTGCTGCCGGTCATCACCTTCTGGCTATTGGGTGGTCTCAACAAGATAACGCCTTCGGACCTGCCTGTTTCAGCGGCGATGATCGGTGCAAGCCTGGTGCTGCTCTATGCACTGCGCTGGCAAGTGAACGTCATGAGCGTGGGCGAGGAAGAAGCCCGCAATCTCGGCGTGAACGTCAGCCTGACGCGCATCATGCTGGTTCTGACGGCTACCTTGATGACGGCCGCAGCGGTCAGCATTTCGGGAATCGTCGGCTGGGTCGGACTGGTCGTGCCCCATATGGCGCGCATGCTTGTGGGTCCGAGTTTTGACCGCATGCTGCCGGTCGCCATCGTATCGGGCGCGCTTTTCGTCCTGCTGGTCGATAATTTCGCGCGCGCCGCAAGCTCGATGGAATTGCCGCTCGGCATCGTTACCAGCGTCATCGGCGCACCGCTTTTCATCGTTCTCCTGCTCCGTACGAAGGTGTCGTGGTCGTGACGCTGAAGGTCGAAAACCTCGCTTTCAGTTTTCCCCATGGCGAGCGCAGCCTGGTCGACATCAGCTTTGAATTTAAACCCAAGGACGTCGTTTGTGTTCTTGGTCCCAACGGCGCAGGCAAGACGACGCTGATAAGATGCGTGATGGGCGCACTGCCCATAGCGGGCGGCGCGGTGACCATTGACGGTCTTCCCGCACGCAACTTCACCACGCGGCAATTTGCATCGAAGATTGCCCACGTCCCCCAAAGCACCAACTCGGTCTTCGGGCATCTGGTCAGGGACATCGTCTTGATGGGGCGGTCCGCGCATCTGGGCATGATCGAAGTTCCAGGCGTCCGCGATCGCGAAATCACCGAGCGCGCACTCAACCTCGTCGGCATTGCCCATCTGGCCGACCGGCAGTTTTCGACGGTCAGCGGCGGTGAACGCCAGCTTTGCCTGCTGGCCCGCGCATTGGCGCAGGAAGCCCGCATCCTGATCATGGACGAACCGGCGGCAAGCCTCGATTTCGGTAACCAGATCAGGATCCTCGATATCGTCGCCTCATTGGCCAGGGATGGCTACGCGGTGCTGATGACCACGCACCATCCCGACCATGCCCTGCTCATCGGCACGCAAATCCTGACTTTGCGTGAGGGCCGCATCTTCGGCGTTGGAACGCCGCATTCGCTTCTGTCGTCGCGCTTCCTGTCCGACCTTTACGGCGTGCAGGTGCGCATCCTCGAAGAAAGTGACGGTACGCGGGCTTGCGTGCCGATCCTGTCGCAACACCAATCGGAGAATTTGGAAAATGCGTAAACTCGTTATCGGGCTTCTGGCCGCAGTGGGAACAGTGCTGCTCGCCGGCAGTGCTTTTGCCCGCGATATCACCGACATGACCGGGCGTACCGTAACCGTTCCTGACAAGATCGAACGTGTCATCACGATCGGCTCGGTGCCGGTGATCAACAGCTTCGTCTTTGCCGTCGGCAAGGCGGACACTTTGGCCGAGGGCCTGCCCACCCGCTTCAATCCCAAGCGCTGGGCATGGCAGTTCGAATTTGCTCCTCAACTCAAGACCGGACCCGAGTTGCAGGATTCCAACTACGCGCCGGACGTGGAAAAGATCCTTGCTGCCCAGCCCGATGTCGCGTTGAGCTTCGAGAAATCTACCGCCGATATCCTCGGGTCGAGCGGCGTGCCCACGGTCCTGCTGCGCATCCAGACACCGGATGACGTCAAGGCCGGCGTCAAACTGGTAGGCGACCTGCTTGGCAACGCCGAGATCGGCGAGCAGTACGCTCAGTACTTCGACGCAACGCTGGCGCGCATCGCCGCCAAGATCGACACCTTGCCGCAGGATAAGAGGCCGACAGCGCTTTACATCAATCCGGGCAACATGACCCAGCCGCACATCGTCGCCGAGTGGTGGTTGAAAGCCGGCGGCGCGCGCAGCGTGACTGACGACGGTCGTTCAGAAGAAGTGCTGACCCTGACGACGGAGGCGGTAATCGGTGCCAATCCGGACTACATCGTGTTGTCCGATCCTTCCCATATCGAAGCCCTCAAGACCAACGAGACCCTGTCGCAACTGGATGCAGTCAAGAACGACAAGATCCTGGTTACGCCGATGGGTGCGCATACCTGGGGCAATCGCACCGTCGAACAGATTCTGACCGTTCTCTGGGCTGCCAGCGAATTCCACCCCGACCTGTTCCCGCATGCCGAACTGGTGGCGGAAGTGAAGGGCTTCTACGGCAACTTCTTCAAGAAGGACCTGAGCGACGAACAGGTCGAGGCGATCCTTGCCGGCGGGCGCAGCTAGGAAGCGAAGGAGCGTACGATGCACCACGCCAATTATCCGCACCAGTTCGACAAAGAGCAGCCCAGCCACGCCTTCAGCATTCCGCGCGAAGGCGAACTGGCCAAGCTTTTCCAGAAGGCATTTCCCGAGGGCTATTTTGACGAGACCCATAAGGAATGGCGGATCGATTGGGACCACAAGCAGTTTCCGGATCAGGGGCAGCGGATCGAAGCATTCGCGACCGCCCATGATCTGGAGGTGCTGCATCGGTATTGAGCCGCGGCCCGATTGCCGAAGATTTTTGGGTGACGGACATGGCGGGAGATCACAAACGCTTCCGGATTGGGCTTTCCGGGTGCAGCGGCGCCTTGGAATCGGTTTCCACTTCGGAGTTGCTTGATCTCGCAAGCTTTATCGAAACCCTTGGCTACGATGCCCTGTGGCTGAACGAAGAACATTTCCAGGGCGGAGCCGGCGGCGGTGCCGACGGCCGCCGTTGCCTGTCGCCGCTCATCCTGGCTTCCGCGATGCTTGCCAGAACAAGCCGGCTCCGGGTCGGCTTTTCGGTATTGCTAATGGCGATGCATCATCCGCTTCGCCTTGCGGAAGAGCTTGCGAGCCTCGATGTCCTGTCGGACGGCAGGGTGGATTTCGGCGTCTCGCGCGGGGCAAATCCTCGTTATCTTTCCGCCTTCGGCATTTCTGAAGAACTGACCTCACACGAAAGCTTTGTGGCCAGCCTGAAACTGATGAAGGACGCGTGGTCCGAAAACGCCATTGAAATCGGTGCAGACCAGATCTCCTTCCAGCCGAAGCCGATCCAACGCCCGCATCCGCCGATCTATATTGGCACGTACACGCCGAAAACCGCTGTCTGGGCGGCACGGCAAGGTCATCGCATCATCTGCCACGGCGTCAACAACCTCGCCTCCATCGCACCGGTAATGCAGAGCTATGTGGCGGCGGGCGGTGACGCGTCGAAAATTCCGTTTGGCCGGTTTGTCTATGTCAGCGACAGCGACGAAAGCGCCAAGGCGGAACTGTGGGAAACAGTCCTCAAGCTGACCACTCGGTTGAAAAGCATTGGCCTTGCCAAGCGCAACAATGTCGTGGCGGAAGAAGATCTTGAGCCCGAAAACTTCTATGCGAAGATGGTCATAGCCGGCGGGCCAGACACATGCGCGCGCCAAATCCTAAACCTACGGGAGCAGTTTGGCGTCGGTTACCTGAATGCCTTGGCCGCATTCTTTGGCTACCTGCCGCTAGAGCTTCTCAAGAAGTCCCTGACCCTGCTTGCAAGGGAAGTACGCCCGCAGTTGGGATAGCAAGAAGCACAGTTGCCCGCCCCCGCCGCAATACGCAGAGCGCCTTGGCGTCACCGCCTGCTGAAGAGCAGAGTTGCCAAAAGCCCAAGAACAACAAATCCGACAGCCGCCGCTGCGACAGGATGCTCCCGCGCTGTCCCCTCTATGGCACGCGCCCGCTTTTGCAGGTCGGGAAGCCGGTCGCTCATGCTTTCGGCGATGTCGGAATAATAGTCCGATACGGCGTCGCGACTATCGGCATAGAGCGTGCCACCTCGCCTGGACATCTGCTTTTTTAGAGCTGCGAGCTCTTTCGACAGGCTCGCAACCTGTTTTTCGAGATCGATATCGCGGATTGATGAAAATACCATGCGGTTCGTCCTTCCTTATCAACTAACAAGGAAGTCCAACGAGGCTGGCTATCTTTCGTTCCCTGAAGCGTTCGTCAGGTCAAACGACGACGCTTGATCGCGAAGCCTACCGGACCTGATCCAGCAGGCGCTTGCATTCCAGAAGGTCGAACAATGCCTCCTGCAACAGGGCGCGGTTGTCGCGAGAGAGCTTGCCACCGTCAGACTGCACAGGCCCATCGTCTTCGGCCTTGCCCATTCCGAAGAAGCGGCGGCTCGGCTTCACCTTAGGCTGGCCCACCAGCATCTCATCATCATGGGCGCGCGGTTGGGCTGCCGGTGTCAACGCCACCGCGTCCGCTTGCTTGCGCTGGGCAATGGCCTCAACAGCCGCCATGTCGCCATTGCCGATGGCGACGAGGAAATGGTTGCCGTTTTCACGCAGAAGCTTCTGCACGCCTTTGATCGTGTAGCCCTGATCGTAGAGCATATGGCGGATGCCCTTGATCAAGTCGACATCTTGCG
Organism: Mesorhizobium sp. FG116; assembly: GCF_057809835.1. Taxonomy (NCBI): domain Bacteria; kingdom Pseudomonadati; phylum Pseudomonadota; class Alphaproteobacteria; order Hyphomicrobiales; family Phyllobacteriaceae; genus Mesorhizobium; species Mesorhizobium sp. FG116. Next base: position 143,993 of record NZ_JBMDKS010000007.1, on the reverse strand, counting down.
GCCGGTAGTAGCGCCTGCCGCCACCCCGCTTCATCGGCTTGATCTGATTGAAGCGCGTTTCCCAAAAGCGCAGCACGTGCTGCGGCAAATCCAGATCCTCAGCCACCTCGCTGATGGTGCGGAAGGCATCAGGGCTCTTGTCCATGGCCAGTCCTCGCTATGCACGTTCAGCGGCGACGGCGTCCGATCTGGTAGAAGTCACGCAAATGCGAATCGACAGACAGGCACGGCGCTCCGCGAACCTGATCTTATTTCAATCCTTTGCAGGGCAATATTCAAGCCTGCCGTAAAAGCCGGACAGGTTTTTCAACCGCCGCTTCATTCAAAGCGGCACGCAGGGCTTATTTGCCGCCCTTGCTCTTGCTGTTCTGATGAGAACGCAAAATGCGGCTCTTGAGCACGTTGGAAGCCTTGAATGTCATCACCCGCCGCGGCAGGATCGGAACTTCTTCACCAGTTTTCGGATTGCGACCAATGCGTTCATTCTTCGAACGCACGTGAAAAGTGGCGAAAGACGACAATTTTACCGTCTCCCCGCGCACTATGGCTTCGCAAATCTCGTCCAGGACAGCTTCCACGAGTTCGGCCGACTCGGTTCTCGACAGGCCAACCTTGCGGTAAACAGCCTCGGCAAGGTCAGCACGCGTAAGTGTCTTTCCCCCCATCCGACCGTCCCATCAGCTCAAAACATCATTCAATAAAGCGACGGCGGAGCCTAAGTAATTGATCCGTAAAGGTCAAGGACCGACTGCGACGCTTGGAATTTACCAGCGCACGAGGACCGCACCCCAGGTAAATCCGCCCCCCATGGCTTCCAATAACACAAGGTCGCCGCGCTTGATACGACCGTCTGCGACGGCTGCCGACAACGCAAGCGGCACAGACGCAGCAGAGGTATTACCGTGGAGATTGACCGTCACAACCACTTTTTCGTCGGCAATCCCAAGCTTCTTGGCCGAAGCGTCAATAATTCGTTTATTGGCCTGATGCGGCACGAACCAGTCGATATCCTGGGCAGTGACGCCGGCTTGGGAAAACACCGCCTCGATCACATCGGTGATCATGCCGACCGCGTGCTTGAACACCTCGCGGCCTTCCATCCTGAGATGACCGATGGTCCCAGTCGTCGAAGGGCCGCCATCGACGAAGAGCTTATCCTTGTGTTCGCCATCGGAGCGCAGGCTGGCCGCAAGCACGCCCCTGTCGTCGATTGAGCCCGCCCCTTCGGCCGCTTCCAATACAATGGCACCTGCCCCGTCACCGAAAAGCACGCAGGTCGAGCGGTCGCTCCAGTCGAGAATGCGCGAAAATGTCTCCGAGCCGATGACAAGCACCCGCTTGGCAAGCCCACCGCGAATGTAGAGATCAGCAGTGGTCACGGCGTAGACAAAGCCGGAGCAGACCGCCTGCATGTCGAAGGCGAAGCCGTGCCGCATGCCGAGACGGTTCTGGATCTCGACAGAAGTCGCCGGAAAAGTGTTGTTGGGCGTCGATGTCGCCAGAACAATCAGGTCGATATCGGCAGGTGTCAGGCCGGCATTGGCGAGCGCGGCGCGCGCTGCAGCCTCGCCCAGCGAAGCGGTTGTCTCGTCATCGGCCGCAATATGGCGCTGACGGATGCCGGTGCGTTGAGCAATCCATTCATCGGACGTCTCGACCATGCCTTCAAAATCGGCGTTCTTCATGATGCGGCGGGGCAACGAAGCGCCTATGCCGCGCACGACTGACCTGATCAAAGCGTACCTATCCTTCTTCGCCGGTTTCGACGACCGATCTTCTTGTTGCCGGCTTATGCGGGTTGCGCGCATGGAACAGGTCGAGATCGGCCTCGATCCGGTCCAGAAGCCGGTTGCGGACCATGTCATAACCAAGCTCGACTGCCGCTGCAAACCCCGACGAGTCGGCGCCACCGTGACTTTTCACCACAATGCCGTTCAGTCCGAGAAAGACGCCGCCATTGGAGCGGCTTACGTCCATCTTCTCGCGCAGCAGGTCGAACGCGCCCTTGGCAAAGAAATATCCGATACGGGCCATGAGAGTTCGGCTCATGGCGGCTCGAAGGTAGCCACCAATCTGGCGTGCGGTTCCCTCTGCAGTCTTTAGCGCAATATTGCCGGAGAAACCTTCCGTGACCACGACATCGACGGTACCCTTGCCGATATCGTCGCCCTCGACAAAGCCTCGATAATCCATCGACGCCATATCGGCTTCGCGCAGCATGCGCCCCGCCTCCTTGACCTCTTCCTGCCCCTTGATTTCCTCGACGCCGACATTGAGCAGGCCGACCGTGGGTCGGGTGATGCCAAAGATGGAACGCGCCATGCCGGTTCCCAGGATGGCGAAATCGATCAACTGGTGCGCATCCGCCCCAATGGTCGCACCGACATCCAGAACAACGCTTTCACCACGCAGATTTGGCCAGATGGCCGCGATAGCTGGCCGATCGATGGTTGCCATGGTGCGCAGGCAGAATTTCGCCATCGCCATCAGCGCACCGGTATTGCCGGCAGATATGCAGGCATCCGCGGAACCTGTCTTGACGGCTTCAATGGCCTTCCACATCGACGACTTCCAGCGGCCGTGCCGCAGGGCCTGGCTTGGCTTGTCATCCATTTTGACGGCGACTTCGCAATGCACGAATTCGCTGACAGCGGCCAGCTTGGGAAACTTGTCCAGTTGCGGAAGTACGATGGCTTCGTCGCCGTAGATGATGAAGCGGATATCCGTGCGCCGTGTCGCGACCGTCATGAGTGCAGGGATAACCACGCTCGCACCGTGGTCGCCGCCCATGGCATCGATAGAAATTGTTATCACGCGGTGACTAGCTCACGATTCTCTTGGCCGCATTGAATTTCGGCGAAAATAGCGTTTTTGGCCCGGCGCACAACCGACATTCGTCCAAAGGGGTCGTTTCAGGATTTTCCAAGGGCCTCACGCAGCTTCTTCTGGAATTCGGTTTCTTCGGCCGCATTGTCACCCGATGTGTCGAGTGAGACGCCGGGTTTACGCGGATAAGGATCGATAGCAAGGCCAAAGAACTGTTCCGCGAGTTCTCCAGCGTCGATCGTATCACCTGAAAACAGTTCCGGGCTGTCTGCTCCATCGGCATCGATGACAATTTCGCCGCCGCCATCGAAGCCGAGCCGGCCTAGCTTCGAATCAGCCGGGAGGAACAACCCCTCGACGTCCTCTTCTATGTGCGCCTCGATCGGGTCCAGCGATACCACGCATTCCTGCGTGATATTTGCCTCAACCGTGCCCGTTACCTTGACCCCATGGCGCTTCCACGCGGTCACCAGCAAATCCGTCTTGTAGGCCTCGACGGAACTCAAACCATGCGCCTTGGCGAGCTCCTCGCGCTGAGCTTGATCCGCCTCGAACACCACCGGCAACCCGTCTTTTGGCAATCGGGCGACGTGCACTTCGAATGAAACCGGGCTTTTTGCATCTTCATGCTTCATGGCAACGTTCTTTCAGGCAGCTACCGGAAAAGTCATCTCGCCATTGCAAATGGAATCGGACGATTGCGCGGCAAGATGGCCAACCGCACTCATTATATAGGCAGCCAGAAGGGGCGCCTCCGGCCAATCCTGTACATCCGGCGCGATATTGCGCTTGAGCGCACCGATCAACGCGACCTCATCGGAACGCTCGAGTGCGTCGGCATAGGCTGCGGTGCGGCCATAGTACATCTTTGCCAGCTTCTTCATCCGCTTGGGAACGCCGACATCGCTGATTCCCAGCTCACGCAGCGAATGATCGACGTCCAGGAAGAACTCGTCGATCAGGATCTGCGCGATGGAGGCAGCAATGCCCTGTTCGCCATGCACCCGATGTTGAAACAGGAACATATGTAGCGAAAGCATCTCGAACCGCCCCAGCGGCGTATCCGGCACATTCCAGTGCGAATAGAACAGCGGCTGCCGCGCGGCTGCCACGATTTGACCGTACAGCGCCTCGGTGATTGCGCGGTTGGCTTGGCGTTCGCGGCCGAACAGGCGCTGGAACATCGGAGGCGGTCTCCCGGGACCTTGTTTGTTAGGACACCGTGTTGCATCGGCGGCAAAGCTGGTTTACCGCTTTTGCCACTCCGCGCAAGCGGCGTGCAAGGCTGATTGGATGGAGTTGTCGTTGCGCGTGCAGAAATTCAAGTCGACGTTTTCGTTGCGCCCCGCCCAGTTCGCCTCGCTTCTGGTGGCGGCTGCGGCCTTGTCCGCCTGCAACACCTCGAAGATGGTTGGCGACCTGAATCCACGAGACACGCTGCACCAGGGCTATGTCGTCGACCAGCAATCGCTTGACCTGGTGCCGGTCGGGTCCAGCCGCGAACAAGTGCTGCTTGCGCTTGGCACGCCCTCGACAACGGCGACCTTCGACAACGAAGTCTTTTACTACATCTCCCAGACCCGTGAGCGTCCGGTCGCTTTCGCCAAGCCGAAGCTGGTCGATCAACGCGTTCTCGCCGTTTATTTCGGCCAGGATGGTCGCGTCAGCAATATCGCCAATTACGGCCTCAAGGACGGCAAGGTGTTTGACTTCATTTCCCGCACCACGCCGACAGGCGGCAAAGACCAGAACTTCCTGGCGCAGATCATCAGCGGCGCCGGCAAGATGTCCCCCAGTTCGGTTGGCAACCTCCTCGGCGGTTAACCCCGACTTCTAGGTATCAGCTTCAGAAGGGCTCGCCGGTGCGGCGAGCCTTTCATCATTTGACGGCTGGGCACATATTTCCGCTAAGTCACGAAAAACACCGCAAATTTAGGTTTGCTTAAGCTCTCGATAACCGCGCGGTAACGATGTGCCTGTAGAACCGGTTGCGAGGCGGTCATCCGCCCGGCGCTCCGGATCAGGTCTCGCGTACCGGAGCCCGCAAGACTAGTACGTTTCGCAAGTGCTTTGTAGCGAAACACCATGCGTATCTGGCAGGACCGCGTTCCCAAAAGGAGCGCGGTTTTTGCGTTTTGGAGCCTCGATCAGGACGATCGACGTGACAGACGTCGGAAATTTGCCTTAACCTTGCGGCTTGCCGGTCGAATGGCGGCCTCCGTAGCACGCTTGAGCGCGATCTGGGTAACTGTCGATGGTGAGCGGCCTGCAAGCACCTGCGGCCAGAAAGTGAGCGTTGAGCCAAACAGGGAAAGTTGCGCCGCCAGCGCGCCTTCGAAAGCTGCAGTCATCTTTTCGGAAGCGGCGCGCATGGTTTCGCCACTCCACCCAGTGTCCCTTTGCGCTTCGGCCGCCATGATCGGCAACCGTAGAGCGACCACCCACGGTGCCAGCATGAAATTCTGCGCACCGGCAGGGAGTCCGGAGCCGACGATTGCCTTGAGCATTGGGTATCCCTCGCTTGATCAAGCGGCAGACAACGTTGCGGCCAGCCATTCGTTCCAGCCGGCCGCAACAAGAAGATGACATCAGGCCTTGTGCAGGTCTTTTGCTGCCAGATCGAGCGCCTTGCCAATACGCTCGCAAGCCATGTCGATGGTGGAGCGCGTCCATATCAGCGGCGGGGACAGGATCATGGTGTCGCCTGTGGCACGCAACATCATGCCGTTGGCGATGGCGTGATCGCGAACGACAACGGCAGCACTACCTGCAGGCGCAAAGCGCTCCTTGGTCGCCTTGTCCTTGACGATCTCGATCGCGCCCATGAGGCCGAAAGAACGGACTTCTCCCACCAGCGCATGCCCGGCAATGCGCTCTTGCAGCGCCTTCGCGAAATAAGGGCCGGTGTCGGACTTCACACGCTCGACCAGTCCTTCCTTCTCGATGATCTCCAGGTTGGCCAAGGCCACGGCACAGGCAACCGGATGTCCTGCATAGGTGTAGCCATGGGCGAACTCACCGCCCTTTTCGACCAGCGTCGCGGCGATACGATCACCGACCAACAGCGCCGACAACGGCTGGTATCCGGATGTCAACGCCTTGGCAGTGGTGATGGTGTCGGGCTCGATGCCGAATGACTGGGCCGCGAACCATTCGCCCGTGCGGCCGTAACCGGTGATGACCTCGTCCAGCATCAGAAGCACATCATGCTTTCGGCAGATGCGCTGGACTTCCGGCCAGTAGCTCATCGGAGGGATCTTCACGCCCCCTGCCCCCATGATCGGCTCGCCGATGAAGGCCGCGACATTCTCGGCCCCGGCCTCGAGGATTGCATCCTCGACCGCCTTGGCTGCGCGAAGGCCGAAATCATGGTCGCTTTCACCGGGCAATGCCAGTTCATAGGCATATGGCATCATGACATGGACGATGTTCGGCACCGCACCGCCAAGCTGCTTATGCATCCCGTCCATACCGCCGAGCGAGGTGCCGGCAACGGTCGAGCCGTGATAGGCGTTCTTGCGGGAGATAATGCGGTTCTTCTCAGGCTTGCCTTCAAGCATCCAGTAATAGCGAACAAGCCGCAACGCGGTGTCGTTAGCCTCAGAACCCGATGATCCGAAGAACACCTGGTTGACGTTCTTCGGTGCGATTTCCGCAAGCCTCTTGGCGAGAAGAACCGGTGTCGGCGTCGAACATTTGAAGAATGAATTGTAGTAGGGCAGTTCCTTCATCTGCTTGTAGGCGGCTTCGGCTAGCTCCTCACGGCCATAGCCGACGTTTACGCACCAAAGGCCAGCCATGCCGTCAAGGATCTCGGCACCTTCGGAATCGTAGATGTAAGGGCCTTCGGCGCGCGTGATGATGCGCGAACCTGCGGCCCTGAGTTCCTTGTGGTCGGTGAACGGATGCAGGTGATGCAGTGCGTCGATCTGCTGAAGCTGCTTCAGCGAGTAGTTTTGATAGGTCATTTCGAGGCCTTTCCTCTTCAAATCGTTCCGGCAGCCGAGTGCCGGGGCGGATCGTCAGAGGTCGAAAGGCGGCGAATAGCCGATGCGGGCGCACAGGCGCAAAAGCTCGGTATGACGCGTACGCAACGAGGGCGTTGCGGCAATCATAAGCTTTCCGGGCTGGATGCTGACCACACTCATGCCGGCCAGTGTAGCCGAGAGGTGCCAATGCATTCAAGCATGGTGAGAGAGCGGCAAAGCCGACCAAAAGCCATGTCGCTTTGTTCGCCCTAGTGGTCGCCGCCTCCGCAATAACCATCCGACAGCCGGTCCATTATGGCCCCAATCGCTTATGTAATGAGGACTGCCATGACTGCCGCGCTACATCCTGCCGAACCGGCAACAGCTAGAAGAGGCGGCCGAGCAGGCAAACGGGCCAGCGGCGCGGGAAGTTTCGAGCAGCAGCCCTTTCGCCAACTCAAAATCCCCTTCCCGCCGACCAAACTGATCTCCGATGACGAATTGGAGTCGATTCACCTCGCTTCCCTTCGCGTATTGAAGGAAATCGGCGTGGAAGTGCTGCACGACGAAGCGCGTGAAATCATGAAGAAAAACGGCGCGGAGGTGAGCGAAGGTTCGCAGCGCGTACGCTTCGACCCCGACATGATACTGCAATTCATCGCCTCAGTGCCCTCTGAGGTCACGCTGCATGCGCGCAACCCAGAGCACAATGTGCAATTCGGCGGCAACAACCTGATCTTCGCCCAGATGGCGTCGGCGCCTAACTGTTCGGACGTTGATCGTGGACGTCGCCCCGGCAATCATCAGGACTTCCGCAATCTGGTGAAACTCGGCCAGATGCACAACATCCTGCATGTGACCGGCGGTTATCCGGTGGAGCCGGTCGATATCCATCCATCAATCCGCCACCTCGAGTGCCTGCGCGATTTTGCGACACTCACCGACAAGGTGTTCCACTGCTATTCGCTGGGCAAGGAACGCAACGTGGACGGCATGGAAATCGCGCGCATCGCTCGCGGCGTATCCAAGGAGCAGTTCGTCCAGGAGCCGTCCGTGCTCACGATCATCAACACGAACTCGCCCCTCAAGCTCGATATTCCGATGATGGAAGGCATCATTCAGATGTCATCACATGGGCAACTTGTCGTCGTCACGCCCTTCACTCTGGCGGGTGCGATGGCCCCTGTGACCGTAGCCGGCGCGCTTGTGCAGCAAAATGCCGAGGCTCTTGCGGCAATCGCATTTAGCCAGATGGTGCGAAAGGGAGCGCCGGTCGGTTATGGTGGCTTCACGTCGAATGTCGACATGAAGTCGGGCGCGCCAGCCTTCGGCACACCGGAGTACATGAAGGCGCAGCTTGTGGGTGGGCAACTCGCCCGCCGCTACAACATCCCCTACCGCACCTCGAACGTCTGCGCAGCGAACACCGTCGATGCGCAAGCAGCCTATGAAAGCGTGTTTTCATTGTGGGGCTGCATCCAGAGCGGTGGCAACTTCATCAAGCACGCGGCAGGCTGGCTGGAAGGCGGCCTAAGCTGCTCTTACGAAAAGACCATGCTGGACATCGATCTTTTGCAGATGGTCGCGGAGTTCCTCACTCCGCTCGATTTGTCCGAAGATGCACTGGGCGTCGATGCGATCCGCTCTGTCGGCCCCGGCGGCCACTTCTTTGGTACCGCGCACACGCAGGAGCGCTACAAAACCGCCTTCTACTCTCCGATTATCTCAGACTGGCGCAACTACGAGACCTGGGCCGAAGCAGGCCGGCCAACGGCGATCGACCGCGCGAACCGCCTTTGGAAGCAGCGCCTCGCCAGCTACGAAGAACCGTACATGGACCCCGCCATTCGCGAAGAACTTGATGCCTTCGTTGCCAAGCGCAAGGCCGAAGGCGGCGCGCCTACAGATTTCTAAACTGGCGGGATGAGCTTTTCATCCGCCGGCCCTTCCTTTGACTCAAATTCAAAACACTCGGATCTATCTAAATGAAATCTCACGCAAAAGCGGTTGTCATAGGCGGCGGCGTCGTCGGCTGTTCGGTTCTGTACCATCTGGCCAAGGCCGGCTGGAAAGACATCATGTTGATCGAGCGCTCGGAACTGACCTCCGGCTCGTCGTGGCATGCTGCCGGCGGCTTCCACACGCTGAACGGCGATCCCAATGTGGCCAAGCTGCAGGCCTACACCGTGCAGCTCTACAAGGAGATCGAGGAGCTTTCGGGCCAATCCTGTTCGCTGCATCTTACCGGCGGCGTGATGCTGGCGGATTCTCCGGAACGCATGGATTTCCTCCGCCTCGCCCACGCCAAGGGCCGCTATCTCGGCATGGATACCGAACTGATTACGCCGTCCGAAGCCAAGGCCATGTTCCCGCTGATGGACGAGACGAACTTCGTTGGCGCCATGTGGGACCCGGTGGAAGGCCATCTTGATCCTTCCGGCACCACCATTGCCTATTCCAAGGCCGCCAAGAAGCTCGGCGCAGAAATCGTTCTGCGCAACCGCGTGACGGATTTGACGCAGGAGCCGGACGGCACCTGGAACGTGGTGACTGAACAGGGCACGGTGAAGGCCGAGCATGTTGTCAATTGCGGCGGCCTGTGGGCGCGCGAAGTCGGCCGCATGGTCGGCCTGGAATTGCCGCTGCTCGCCATGGAACATATGTACCTGCTCACCGAGCCGATGCCGGAAGTGGAAGCCTTCAACAAGGCCACCGGCCGCGAAATGGTCGGCGTGCTCGACTTCAAAGGCGAGATTTATACGCGTCAGGAACGCAATGGAATATTGCTCGGCACCTATGAGAAGGCGTGCAAGCCATGGTCTCCCGTCAATACGCCGTGGAACTTCGGCCACGAACTGTTGCAGCCGGACATCGACCGCATCGCGCCCTCGCTGGAGGTGGGCTTCAAACACTTCCCCGGCATCGAAAAGGCCGGCATCAAGCAGATCATCAATGGACCCTTCACCTTCGCCCCCGACGGCAATCCGCTCGTTGGCCCGGTGCCGGGCCTGACCAATTTCTGGTGCGCTTGCGCGGTAATGGCCGGCTTCAGCCAGGGCGGCGGCGTTGGCCTCGCGCTCTCCAACTGGATGGTGAACGGCGATCCGGGCTTCGACGTGTGGGGCATGGATGTCGCGCGCTTCGGCGAATGGGCGACACTGCGCTACACCAACGCCAAGGTGCGCGAGAACTACTCCCGCCGCTTTTCCATCCGCTTCCCCAACGAGGAGCTGCCGGCTGCAAGACCGACGCAGACAACGCCACTCTACGACACGATGGTCGCCAACAATGCCGTGATGGGCGATAGCTGGGGTTTGGAAACGCCATTGTGGTTTGCGCCGAAAGGCACCGAACCGAAGGACATCGTGTCGTTCCATCGTTCCAACGATTTCGAGCACATCGGTAACGAGGTGCGGGCAACGCGCGAACGCGTGGGCGTCACCGAGATTGCCAATTTCGCCAAATACGAAGTGAGCGGCGCCGGCGCGGAAGATTTCCTCAACCGCCTGATGACCAATCGCATGCCGAAGACCGGCCGCATCGTGTTGACGCCGATGCTGAACGAATTCGGCAAGCTGATCGGCGACTTCACCATAGCCAAGGCCGGCGACGACCGCTTCATGATCTGGGGCTCGTCCGCCGCCGCCAGATACCACATGCGCTGGTTCGGCAAGCATTTGCCAAAGGATGGCAGCGTCCGCATCCACCGCTTCGACCAGACACTGGTCGGCCTTTCCATCGCCGGTCCGAAATCGCAGGAACTGCTGCAGAAGCTGGCGGATGTTGACGTTTCGTCGAAGGCCTTCCGGTTCATGGATTTCCGCGAAATGGCCGTCGGCGGTGCGCCGTGCATGGTCAATCGCATCACTTACACCGGCGACCTTGGCTACGAGATCTGGATGCAACCGGCCTATCAGCGGCTGGTCTACAAGGCGATCAAGCAAGCCGGCGAGGAATTCGGCATCGTCGATTTCGGCATGCGCGCCCTGCTCTCTATGCGGCTGGAAAAGAACTTCCCGACCTGGTTTCGCGAACTTCGCCCCATCTACGGACCGTTCGAAGGCGGCATGGATCGCTTCATCAAGCTGGAGAAGAACGCTTTCATTGGCCGCGAAGCGGCAGCAAAGGAACAGCAGGCTGGCCCGAAGCTTCGCCGCGCGTCTTTCGTTGTCGATGCCGGCGATGCCGACGTGATGGGCGACGAGCCGATCTGGGCCAAGGTATCGAAGGACTTTGGCACGGTGGACAAGCCGCACGGCTATGGCGCGCCGCGCTTCGATGAAGCTGGCAAGGAAGTGCGCGGTTCGACGGCGGCCAAGGGCGCGTCCGCCGTGCGCGGCATCATCGATGGCGACTGGCGCGTTGTTGGCTGGGTCACATCTGGCGGCTACGCCCACTATGTAGGCAAGTCGATGGCGCAAGGTTACGTGCCGGCAGCACTCGCCGACAACGAGAGCAAAGGGTTGTTCGAAATCGAAATCCTCGGCCATCGCCGCCCGGCACACATCAATGTCGAGCCTCTGTTCGATCCAACCGGCGAGAAAATGCGCAACTGAGCACCGGCTTTGGTGCCGTGATGGACACACCTAAAGGCAAGTTTGGCCGCCACCGAAAGATCATGCCGTTCGAGCCCAATTCGGCGGACGATCTGGAGGCGCTTCGCCGTCAGTCCCGCGAGAAAGCGGCGGGACTGAACCAGCACGTTCTCGGCTATGGTGCACTGGCCGAATCTGAATGGGCCGCGGCGGGCATCGCGGCTCCGGATTTGCCGGCCATGCGCCGTTACCGGCTTGAACGGATACGTGCAGAGCTTCGCAAACGCGACCTCGTCGGTGTCTTGCTCTATGACCCGGTGAACATCCGCTACGCCACCGATTCCACCAACATGCAGTTGTGGGTGGCGCACAATCCGACCCGCCACTGCTTTGTCGCCACCGATGGGCCTGTGGTGCTGTTCGACTACTTTTCCTGTGAACACTTGTCCGATCATTCCGGCGTGGTCGACGAGGTGCGACCGGCCGTCTCGTGGATGTATCTTTATAGCGGCGAACTCACCGACCAGAAGGTGCGCCGCTGGGCATCAGGAATTGTCGAGCTTGTGCGTGAACATGGCGGCGGCAACCGTCGCATCGCTATCGACCATATCAACCCGGAAGGGTTTGCCGAACTCGAGCGGCTCGGCATTGACGTGCACAGCGGCGAGGCAGTGATGGAAAACGCCCGCCTGATCAAATCGCCGGACGAATTACTCGCCATGCGTCGATCCATCGTCGCTTGCGAAGCTGCCATGAGGGAAATGCAGGCAGCGCTCAAGCCCGGCATCTCGGAAAACGAACTCTGGGCGCAACTGCATCGCGGCAACATCGCGCGTGGCGGCGAATGGATCGAAACGCGGCTTTTGTCATCCGGCCCGCGCACCAATCCCTGGTTCCAGGAATGCTCGTCGCGCGTCATCGAGAATGGTGATCTCGTCGCCTTCGACACCGATCTCATCGGACCGTATGGCTTTTGTGCCGACCTGTCGCGCACATGGCTCTGCGGCGACAAACGTCCGACCAACGAGCAGCGCGATCTCTACCGCATCGCGGCTGAACAGATCTCCTACAATCTCGACCTGATGCAGCCAGGTGTCTCGTTTCGCGATCTTTCCGAGCGCTCGAAAGTGCCGCCGCCCGATTGCTTCCTGACCCGCTACGGCGTCCTCTACCATGGCGTCGGACTTGCCGATGAATACCCGACACTGCCCCACGCCTCAGACTGGACTGACGACACACCGGACGGCGTACTGGAACCCGGTATGGTGCTTTGCGTGGAAAGTTATATCGGCAGGCTTGGTGGGCATGAGGGCGTGAAGATCGAGGAACAGGTGCTGATCACCGACACCGGCAACGAACAACTCTCGACCTATCCTCTGGAGCAGGCGCTTCTGGCCGGCTAGGCAGGCTCGAAAACAACTGGTTTTTCGGCTGCCAGCACTTGCTCAAGCGCTGCGACAACATCTGGCGGTGTTTCAAGGGAGGTGATGAAGGGCAGGCCCTTGCGCCGCCCAGTCCAGCCAATCACCTCAAGCTCGGCGGCGGCAGGTTCAAAGCGCTTCGCAAGCACCCAACTCAGGCAATCGATCACCGCAATATCCGCGCGGCCCTCAGCCAATGAGCGGACAGAGACGCGGTGTGCGCCGCTCGCTTCGCAGGTCGCAAACAACGACAGGCTTTCACCCATGGCCTCAAGGTCACGCTTCAGCCCGTTGAATCCAGACATGGACTCGCCATCGTTGTAGGCGAAGCGCTTGCCTCGCAAGGCGTCGAGCGGAATGCGAGGGCGACCGTCAGCCGGAGACGGCACGTGCCCGCTGGACTGACGCCGCGTCACAATGGCGCTCGAATAAAGTTCGCCCTCACCGCCTTCAATACCGTTGTAGCTTGGTTGGCCAACCACCCGCACATCGTCAACCAGGCCGAAGTCCATCGGCCCCCAGCACGTTTGCGACAGAAGAAGAGCCGGATGCCGCCACAACACAGGCAGGTCGAATTCCTCCGGCGCAAGCGTCGCCGGGTCGGGAGCAATAAGATCGCCGACAGCATTTCTGATCCCGCCCGCTACTGGCGAGAGGTCGGAGTTTCGGCGCGACAGCCGCTCAGGGGCGTCTATGCCACGCGCGCGCAAAGCATTCCTCAAACGGGCCCAGAAACCATCCGTCTCGTCGCGGAGTTCCGGCCAGTCGTACATCGGCAAAGCTGCAATCGTGTCGGCCATGCCGCGTCATATCCAATTGATGAAAACAGGGTCTAGCACGTCGCGCGAGCGAATGCCTATCCGCGCAACTACTCTTTCGGAGGTTCCGCCGGGACGGGAGCGGTACCGAAACCATTGAGGTTGCGAGTACGCACCCGCGGCACGAATGCCCTGCCCTGTTCCGGTACACGGCATAGCACCGGATGCACTATCGGCTCCTTGGCCTTGAAGGCGTAGGCCTTCAACAGCGCCCAGTAATTTGGGTAGACATAGCCCTTGTTCGCGGCCATCCATTCCTCGCGCCGCGCGTGGAACAGGGTCGGCAGCCGATACCACGGAACGGTCGGCTGCTTGTGATGTACGAAATGCAGGTTGTTGTTGAGGAACAGGAAGGCGAGCGGCGACCGTTCGACGATGACGGTGCGACCCTCGGGATGCTCAGACCACTGGTGTTCGGCAAAGGTGCGGATGGAAATCAGCGATTGCCCGATCCACATCGGCACCAGCATATAGAGCCAAATCGGAATGCCAAACCCGAACTGGACTATGGGCAACACAATCGCGAGGCCTGCGCCATGCAGTAGCCAGGCTTTGCGGATTGCCTTGTCTCCGGCCAAAATCTGCTTTGCGTCATCGATGATAAAGCCGACCGCTGAAAGCCAAGGACCCAGCACGAAGCGCCCGACCATGGTGTTGTTGATCCTCAGCAACGTCTTCATCGCTGCCGGCATGTCTTCATGCACCCAGAGCGCCTGGTAGTAGCTTTCAGGATCGTCAAAGGGATCGGTCAGCCGCTCATCGGCATGGTGACGCAAATGCAGCGTCTTGAACCGGCGGAACGGCCAGACCAGGCCAATGGGAAGAAACACGAAGGCTTCGTTGACGAGAGCGTTGCGCGTGGGGTGGCCATGCAGGATTTCGTGGACCAGCGAGGATTGCAGCGCCACGGTGAAGGCCAGAATTGCGAGCGCCAGAACCGGATAAGCGTTCCAGACCAGCAGGCCCGCGATCAGCCAGGTTCCGTAGCAGAACACGGCGAGAAACACCGTAGGCCATTCGACCGCTGGTAGACGCTCTGCTCTGCCTGATCTTCTCACCATATCCTTGGCCCCGCCCCGGCGCCGGAACCTTGATCGATTCCTGACAGCATTGTGTCAGTAGTCTTTTACGCCGACAACGCGATAATGCGCACAAGTCGTTGCGATTGGGCATATAAAGTCTCATATGTTGTCTAAAGTAAACACTTTAAGGATTCATTTACGCCTGACACGGGGAGATGAGGCCTTGGAGAGAAATTTTTCCTTCCTTTCGGAATGAAGCTCGATGGACAAGCGTGATCTCTCAAGTCTGTTTCGGGAGCGTCTCAAGATGCTCCTGACAAGATCGGACCTGAACCAGTCCGCATTCGCGGCAGCGGTCGGCATTGACCGCTCGGCACTTTCCCAACTGCTTTCGGGTGCAACGACGCGCCTGCCGCGTGCAGAGACGCTGCTCAACATAGCGGCGGAGTTCAAGGTTTCCCTCGATTGGCTGCTGGGGCTGAGTCAGGACGAAGGCTTGACCGGCGAAATCCGGGAAAGCCTCGAGATCGAGGAAGCAGCCGGCGGCTTCGACCGCACTTTGCTGGCCAAATGGCATGCAGAAGCGGCGGGCTCCAAGATCCGCTACGTACCGGCAGGCATTCCCGATCTTTTACGCACCGAAGCGCTTGTCGAATACGAGGCGGGTATCACCAACAAGAGCAGGCGGGCCCAGGCCGGCGAGACGCAATATCGTATCGACTACAACCGGCGTCCCGAGACCGACATGGAGGTCTGCATGCCGCGCCACACGCTGGAGATTTTCGCCCGTGGGCTCGGTGTCTGGGACGGGTTTCCGGAGACCGACCGGCGCGAGCAACTGCTGCATATGTCGGCATTGCTGGATGATCTCTACCCGACCTTCCGGCTGTTCCTTTACGACGGCCGTATGCGCTATTCCATTCCCTACACGATCTTCGGCCCCTATCGGGCCGCGATTTATGTCGGCGATATGTATCTGGTGCTCAATGCAACGCAGCCGATCCGCACGCTGACCAGCCATTTCGACAATCTGATCCGTGCTGCCGAGATCAATGCGCATGAAGCGGCAGCCTTTGCCCAACGGCTTTCGGAGATGCGTTTCGACGACTGAAGTCAACCGAGACATTGACCTGACATAAAGATTTGTTTATATCATTATCTCAACAAGACCTCGTTGAAGGCTAAATTCCCTATGACCAATCCGATCGATGCGCTCATTGCAGAAAAGGGCGTGCTGCTGGCCGATGGCGCGACAGGCACCAACCTGTTCGCGATGGGCCTTCAAGCCGGCGAGGCTCCGGAACTGCTGAACGAGACGGCACCCGACACCATTACCAGCCTTCACCAGAATTTCGTCGATGCCGGCGCGGATATCATCCTGACCAATTCCTTCGGAGGCACGCGCCATCGCCTTAAGCTGCATCACGCGCAGGATCGCGTGCATGAGCTCAACAAGCGTGCCGCAGAAATCGCCAGGGCAGTTGCCGACAAGGCGGGTCGCAAAGTGATCGTGGCCGGTTCGGTAGGTCCGACGGGCGAGTTGCTCATTCCGCTCGGTGCGATGTCCTACGAGGAAGCGGTCGACGCCTTTGCAGAGCAGATCGAAGGCTTGAAGGCCGGTGGAGCTGAAGTTGCGTGGATTGAAACGATGTCCGCGCCCGACGAGATCCGCGCTGCTGCCGAGGCTGCAATCCGGGTTGGCCTTCCCTATACCTACACCGGTTCTTTCGACACCGCTGGTCGCACCATGATGGGTCTGCTTCCCAAGGATATCCATGCGGTTGCCAACGGTCTTGAGCAAGCACCGGTCGGCGTTGGAGCCAATTGTGGCGTCGGCGCTTCGGACATTCTTGCGTCCCTGCTCGACATGACCGAGGCGAAGCCGGAAGCAACAGTCATCGTCAAGGGCAACTGCGGCATTCCCGAATTCCGTGGATCGGAAATCCATTATTCCGGAACCCCTGAGCTTATGGCCGACTATGTGCGCCTCGCTATCGATGCTGGCGCGAAGATCGTAGGCGGTTGTTGCGGCACGTCGTTCCAGCACTTGGCCGCGATGCGGCAAGCGCTCGACACGCACCACAAGTCGGCGCGCCCGACCGTGGACTCGATCGTCGAACGCATCGGCCCGCTTCGCAACAAGCAGGCCACTGCAAACGTTGCTGAAAGTTCCGAAGGTCGCCGCGAGCGCCGCCGTTCGCGCGGCTGAGCCTCTTATTCGCTGTTGTCAGCGTAGGCAGACATGACGGACTTGTGGTCTGCGTTAGCCCCGTCGTCACGCCCCATGAGCATCAATGCGTCTGACGAACGGGGGTCGGATAGTTTTTCCAGCGCGGCCCTGAAACGTTCGTTGTGCAGCGCCGATAGCGCCACCCGCCTCGCAGTATCGACATCGTTCATGATTCGGCTGGTTTCGACGGATCTCGACTCCGAAATTGGCGAGCCACGGCTAGCCGAGGCTGGTGTCCAACCGGAGTTTCCGTCGATGCGCATTCTGAGCCCTCAAAGCTGCATTGCACCAATTTCTAGCATTGTGAAATTTCAATGCAGTACCCAAAATCTCCCGCATTTTAACGACTGTCGAAAAAAGGCGGGCAGGCAAATTCGCCCACCCGCCCCGCATAAAGAAAGGCGGTCGCTACTTGCCGGCAAGAGCCGACGCCAGCCTAATCAGTGCCAGGAATTCCGACCGGTAACCGAACGGATCGGCCCCGCGAGCAGCCGAAGCCATGTCCAGGATGCGACCATAGCCAAAGTCCGACATCGCATCTTCGTTGCGCAGTTTCTGGCCGAAAGCAGCCACGGCAATTGAGAACCGCTGGTCCTCGCCCGCTGCATCGAAGGAAGCGACTTCGTTCGACGCCGTCACCGCGGAGGTGATGAGCTTTGACGTCTCGGCATTGGGCAGCTTGTAGCGGATCTTCACAAAGGCATATTCGTCGGCATTGGCAACGCCGCCATTGGCGGTTGCCGCCTCGCCATAGCGCAGCGGATCGATCTGCTGGGCAGCGCCCTTGGGCGAAATTTCATAAATCGCGGTGACCGAGTGGCCGGAGCCGATATCGCCGGCATCGACGCGATCATTGTTGAAATCTTCCCGGTTGAGCGCACGGGTTTCGTAGCCGATGAGACGATACTCGGCGACCTTCTGAGGATTGAACTCGACCTGTATCTTCACGTCCTTGGCTATCGGGAACAGCGTCGAGGATGCGTCTTCGACCAGCACCTTTTCCGCCTCTGCCAGCGTGTCGATATAGGCGGCTGTGCCGTTGCCGTTCTGGGCAATGGTCTGCATCATCTGGTCGTTGAGATTGCCGCGTCCGAACCCGAGCACCGACAGGAAAACACCGGTCTTGCGCTTGTCTTCGACCAGGCGCTTGAGATCGTCGTCGTCGGTCTGGCCAACATTGAAATCGCCGTCCGTGGCGAGCATGACGCGATTGATGCCATCCTTGACGAAAGACTGCTGGGCAAGCCGATAAGCTTCGCGGATACCCGCCTCGCCCGCCGTCGATCCGCCTGACTGCAATCCGTCAATTGCAGCGAGGACTTTCGTCTTGTCAGACGCCTTGGTCGGCTCCAGCACCGTTCCCGCATTGCCTGCGTATGTAACGATGGAAACAGTATCGTCAGGCTGCAATTTGTTGACCAGAAGGCGGAACGCCGACTGCAGCAGCGGAAGCTTGTCCGGTTCGTTCATCGAGCCGGAAACATCGATCAGGAACACAAGATTGGCCTTCGGCTGCGCTGCGGGCTGCACATCATAGCCCTTGATCGCCACGTGCATCAGCTTGTGCTGCGCGTTCCACGGCGCAGGCATCACCGTCACCGTTGAATTGAAAGGCGTCTCTGCCGTTTCCGGCCCCTTCCAGTCGTAGGGAAAGTAGTTGACCATCTCCTCGACACGCACGGTGTCGGCTTGCGGCAAGAGGCCTTCCTTCAACGAGCGACGAACGAACGCATAGGAAGCGGTGTCGACATCTATGGAAAACGTCGAGATCGGATCTTCTGCTGCGGAGCGGACCGGATTTGTCTTGAATGTTTCGAGCCGATCGCGGTTTTCCGGTTGCGGCAGATAGAGATCGGCGGGCGCGGCCGGCTCCACCATCGTCCTCAGATCGGCGACACCGGGCGCAGCGCCACCTGCCGCACTCTCCGCCAACGCAGTGGCTGCCGGCGCCATCGCGTTCTGCTGCATGACGCTCAGATCGGCAGGCGCTTCCCGCTTCAAAACCTGCGCTGCCGTCAAGGCATCGCTTTCTGCGTCGGCTTTCTTCTTGAGCTCGGCCGGTGCAACTGGCTTGGGCGCAGGTTCGTTCACGGCAACATCGCTCACCTTCTCCTCCGCCCGGAACCTGAACGGAGAATCCTGGAGCAGGTAGAGCGCCGTATAGCCGGCAATCGGCAGGGCAACGAGACCGGCAATGGCCGGCGCGGCAAACAGTTTCTTTTGCATGATGTCTCTCCAGAGCTTGCGTGCTCGTTGGGTGAGACGTGATGTGGAAGGCGATCCTTGGGGTGCGGATGCAATTTCTTCCTGCGCGTCGAATGCCGCCATCGCCGCATGCAGCGCAGCCACCTTTGCCTCGGGGCGTGGCTTGGGGGCGGCAAGGCCGCGCAACTCGTTGAGTTTGCCGTCGTTGACCATGGTCACACTTCCCCGGCCGAGCGCATCAGCACTTTCAGCCGTTTCTTCGCTTCATGGATGTGCCACGACACCGTCGCTTCCGAAATTGCCATCGCCTCGCCGGCAGCGGCGTGGCTCAACCCCTCGCCATAGACCAGAAGCACCGCATCGCGCTGCTTGTCGGGTAACTCGCGCACTGCAAGCCAGAGCTCATCAAGCTGGGCTCCTTGATCATCCGTCCCCTCGCCCGTGATTGACGCATGCACGCCATAGGCGTCAGTCCTGGCTGTATCGCGAGCGGTCTTGCGGGCAAGGTCGCGGGCCGCATTCATGGTCATGGCGTAAAGCCAAGTGGTGAAGGCACCCGCGCCGCGATAGTCGCGGATGGAGCGCCCAAGCCTGATGCACACTTCCTGGGCGATATCTTCCGCGTCATCACGACGACCGCACCAGCGCCATGCGATGCGGTGGACGAAATCATAGTGCCTTTCGACGAGCGCGCCGAAAGCCTGCCTATCTCCGTCCTTTGCCCTGGCGATCAGTTCCACTTCGGAAACGTCGCCATCGTCCAGCATCATCGCCATCATCACTTTCTAGACGACGGCGAGCGGCAATTCCTTGGGTGGACAGAGAAATTTATTTGCAACCACCTGAATTTTCTATTCGGGGTTAAGAAACCGGCTTTACCATGCGGCGAAATACATCGGTCCTGGCGATGAAATGCTGCCAGAGAGCCCCTGCAGCATGCAAGACAACGACAATGATGAGAACCGGCTTGGCCAGTTCGTGGACATCGCCCGCTCCACCAATGCCACCAAACCAAGCGACCATGCCTGAAATCGGCATCGCAAATATCACGACATAGAGCAGGAAATGCGCGGCGGAAGCAGCCCAGCGCTGAAAGGCGCTCTCGCCCGCCGGCGCGGCAGGCACTCCATTTCGCCACCGCAGAAACAACCGCACAACTGCAAGAAGCAGGATGGAAATACCGACATAAACATGAATGTTTGCGCTAAAGACGTCCGCTTCCGCCGCTACAGTTCCTCGTTCGAACGCCCGATATGCAGGTTTGATCAGGTCGCCCATCACAAGCTGGAATATGACCAACGCCGCTATGATCCAGTGAAGGGCAATATGCGCCGCGCTGTATCCTAAAGGCCGTCGAGCAACCATGATCCGCTCCTTGTCCGCCTGAGTACTATTGGCTCATTTGCACCAAAGGATTGCGACGCATTTTCGACATCGCGGGAGCTGCAAGCGCCTAGCGGGCGAAGGCCGCCATGTGAAAGGCCTGCACTTCGGCGGGGTACCGATAGTTTGTCCCGTAAGGGCAGGCATTGCGGTCCAAGCAACCGAGGCTCATGCACGGTTCACCAGCCGCAGCGCGAACATGGGCGAGACAGTCCTGATAGGCAAAGCCGGTCGGTGAATATGCATCGACAGGACAGGATTTCATGCAAGGTTTTCCGACGCATGTATCACAAAGGTGATTCACTTTGTCAGGAGTTCGAAATTCCATCTCATGATCGAAAAGCAGCGCGCCACGATAGGCGTGCCAGAGGCCGTATTCTGGGTGCATGAGGATACCGAGCGGCGACGGCTTCAACCCTTCTGCCCGCATCGCCCATTGCTGGAACGGCAGAAACGGTTTGTCATTAGGCGAAACCGCCCTCGCCCCGAAACGGCTGGCGATCTCGCCAATCACCTCGCGTGACCAAGTGTCGAGCGGGTTTGCCATGTCAGGTGCTTTTGACTGTCGCCACCGCAGAAAATGGGGCCACGGCGCAGCACCAGCCTGCCCTACCAGCAGGACGGCTTTGGCAGGCTCGCCGGCAATAGAGGTCGGCGCGGCATCTGCGTCTGTGAAGTTGAAGCCGCCCCGTGCGATCAGGCCGTGCGCGGCAAGGGCTTCCTCGATCACGGCGTCAGCGGGTTGCGGCTATCGGCGAGAATGCGGCCGCCTAGCACAATGAAGCAGGCCCCCGCGGCGCGCTCGATCCAGTGACGCGCCTCGCCGAAAGCGCGAATAACCGGTGCCGAGGACATGAACAGGCTGACCAGTGAGTACCAGGCAAGAGAACTTGCCACGACCAGCGCGATCATCGTCACCATTAACCAGACAGGCGTCGCTGCTGTCACGGAAGTGGCGAACACGCTGGCAAACAATACGATAGCCTTGGGATTGGTCAGCGTAACGCCCAGGCCGAACAAAAGCGGATTACCAGCCTTCGCGTGGCTGTCGATCTCAACGGCCTCCGGCTTCGCAAACAGCAGCCGTACACCGAGATAGACGAGGTACGCTCCGCCGGCGACGCGGATCAGCCAGGCGAGCCACTCGAACTTTGCCAGCACTGCCGACAGGCCGAGCAGGCCAAGTGTGGCGTAGATGCCGAGCCCGATCGAAACGCCGACCGTCGTCAAAAGGCCAGCCTTAGTGCCTCGCGTCATTGACGAGCGCACCACGCCGACGAAGTCCGGCCCCGGCAACATGAGAGCCGGAATGAAAATCGCAAAAACGCTGATGAGAACGACTGTTGGCTGCATGGCCGGGCACCATTGGGGACTTAGGAGGAAATCATGCGGAGCCGTCTTCAGCAAGCGTGAACCGCTGTGCCAACACGATAGAAGCAGCGATGGCTCCGACAGATTCCACATTGCCAAGCGTCATTTCATATAGTATCGAGTCGCTATTAATAGTCGACAGACGCCCGGAACTATGGCCGCGGCGAAGTCACGTAAATCTGAGGTGAATACCTGCTGCTGACCCCACATCGCCATTCCCTTTGCCAAGGCGCAGGAGCATCATGACGGGGTGAGACAGATGTTCTCCCAACAGTCGGCGCAAGCCATCCGCATTTCGAAAGCCAAGCAGACATCACAATGAACACGACACCTTCATGGCTCCCCAGCCTTTTGACCCAGAACCCTGAAACCGGTTTTGCGCTCGCGCTGAAACTCTCGCGCATGGCGGTGAAATTCACCCAGCCCTCGGAAGAAGTTCGCTCGGAGTTGCGCCCCGACTACGAACATGACGCAGATTCCCTCATCGCCGCTTCGCATGTAGTTGCAGTCAATTTTGCGACAATCGCTGCAGCGAACGGCTACTGGCGGTAGGCACACCCACCATGACCAACAAAGACGTCAAAGCGCCCGAACTGATGGTCGAGCGCTGGTTCAACAGTGCTGCCCCGATCACACTGGAAAGCCTTCGCGGCCGCCCTGTGCTTCTGCACACGTTTCAGATGTTGTGCCCCGGTTGCGTGACCCAGGCCATACCGCAGGTCAAACGCATTGCGGCGATGTTCCGCAAGGAAGACCTCGCGGTAATTGGCCTCCACACCGTGTTCGAACATCATGACGCAATGACGCCTGTGTCGCTCGAGGCATTCCTGCATGAATACCGCATCACCTTCCCGGTTGGTGTCGACCAGCCCAGCGAAGACGGCCCCATCCCACGGACAATGGCTGCCTACGGCTTCCGCGGCACGCCCTCCCTTGTGCTGATCGACAGGGCCGGGAACGTCCGCCATCACGGCTTTGGCCAGGAGGACGACATCGCATTGGGTTTCCGGCTCGGAATGCTGATGTCGGAGACAGCGCCCGCTCAACGGGATCAGGCGGAAGACCCACAAGACGGCTGCGACGCTGAGGGTTGCGCCGCGCCGTCGCACGGGTAGGCCGCTATTTCACCAAGGCAAGGGGCGGCAACGGAGACTTTAGCCGACACTCCCCTTGTCCGGGTCAGAGAACGCGCTCCGCCAGACTTCCTTGTGAATGATGTTGGCCACTTTAGCCCGGCCTGTATCGGGCTCCTTTCAAGTGAAGGCGTCGGGCATCGACTCCTTCTTCTTCGAAATGAAGTCCTTCAGCCCGTCATCGATGCCCGGATCGAGGAACGGTGCTTCGTAGCTTTCCAGCCAGTGGCGCGCGAGCGCATTGGCGCGCTGCGGAGCAGTCTTCTCGCCCTCAGCCAACCATTGCTCGAACGAATTGTTGTCCGCGATCGAGGAACGGTAGAACGCGGTCTGGAAATTGGATTGGGTATGGTCGCAGCCTAGATAGTGGCTGCCGGGCCCAACCTGCCGGATGGCGTCCATGGCCTGTCCGTTTTCGGACAGATCGACGCCTTCGCTGAACTTCTGCTGCATGCCGAGCTGGTCGATGTCCATCATGAACTTTTCGTAGCAGGAGGCCAGGCCGCCTTCGAGCCAGCCGGCCGAATGCAGCACGAAATTGGTGCCGGCCAGAATCGTCGAGTTCAGCGTATTGGCGCTCTCGTATGCCGCCTGCGCATCCGGAATCTTGGAAGCGCAGAGCGAACCGCCGGTACGGAAAGGTAGGCCGAGGCGACGCGCCAGCTGCGCTGCGCCGTAGGAAACAAGCGACGGCTCCGGCGTACCGAAGGTGGGCGCTCCGGACTGCATGGAGATCGAAGAAGCGAAAGTGCCGAACAGCACCGGCGCGCCGGGGCGCACCAACTGTGTAAAGGATGCGCCTGCAAGCACTTCGGCCAACACCTGCGTCAAGGTCCCCGCAACCGTTACCGGGCTCATCGCGCCGGCAAGGATGAACGGCGTCACGATGCAAGCCTGATTGTGGCGCGCATAGACCTTGAGCGCGCCGAGCATTGTCTCGTCGAACACCATCGGCGAGTTGGCATTGATGAGCGAGGTCAACACCGTGTTGTTCTCGACGAAGTCGTCACCGAACACGATCTTTGCCATCGCAACCGTATCTTCCGCACGCTCCGGCGCTGTAACCGAGCCCATGAACGGCTTGTCGGAATATTTGATATGGCTGTAGACCATGTCGAGGTGGCGCTTGTTAACCGGCACGTCGACCGGCTCGCACACCGTTCCACCCGAGTGGTGGATGGACGGCGCCATATAGGCAAGCTTCACGAAGTTACGGAAATCCTCGATCGTGGCGTAGCGGCGATTGCCGTCGAGGTCGCGCACGAAGGGCGGACCATAGACGGGTGCAAAGACCGTTGCATTGCCGCCGATCTGCACCGAACGCTCGCCATTGCGGGCGTGCTGGATATAGGTGGACGGTGCGGTCTTGAGCAGCGAGCGGCAGAGACCCTTGGGAAAATGCACCCGCTCGCCTTTGACGTCGGCACCGGCTTCTTTCCACATCTGCAATGCCTCGGCATCGTCGCGGAAGATGATACCGGTCTCTTCGAGGACAATGTCGGTATTCTTCTCGATAAGCGCCAGTCCCTCCTCGTCGAGGACCTCGTAAACATTGATCTTGCGCTTGATATAAGTGAGCTGGGTGCCGGGGCCGCCGCCGCTGCGCGCCGCGCGTCGCGCTGCCGCGCCGCCGCTTGCGCCACGACCGCGCCTGCCACCCGCCGATTCCTGCTCGACTGCCGCGTTTTCGCTCATGATATTCTTCCCTGAAATCCGGTTTGGCCGCGCTTTTCACGGCCCCTTGGCGGATCGTAGCCATGCACCCTATTCGAAACGGCCCGTCCGCGCCAACGCCTGTCGCAAAATCGACAAGAATTCAAAGAGATTTCCAGTCGCTTTCCCATTGCAGGAAGTCGCAAATCAGCTATGGAACAATTCGTGCTAGCGATACGTATTGGCAGACCGATCATTGCCCTGCGACATCGTCGCGCGGCAGCATGGAGCTGAAGACATGGCCGACGATGACGAGATCATCCTTTCCGAACTTTCCGACGACGAACTCGTGCAGCAAATGCACGACGATCTTTATGACGGCCTGAAGGAAGAAATCGAGGAAGGTACCAATATCCTTCTGGAGCGTGGCTGGGCGCCTTACAAGGTGCTGACCGAGGCTCTGGTTGAAGGAATGCGTATCGTCGGCGAGGATTTCCGCGACGGCATCCTGTTCGTTCCTGAAGTGCTGCTCTCGGCCAACGCGATGAAGGCGGGCATGCACATCCTGCGTCCTCTGCTCGCCGCCACCGGCGCGCCGAAGCAGGGCAAGATGGTGATCGGAACGGTCAAGGGCGACATCCACGACATCGGCAAGAACCTTGTCGGCATGATGATGGAAGGCGCTGGCTTCGACATCATCGACCTCGGCATCAACAACTCGGTCGAAAAATATCTTGCCGCCATCGAGGAACACCAGCCGGACATTCTCGGCATGTCGGCGCTGCTGACAACCACCATGCCCTACATGAAGGTCGTCATCGACACTTTGAAGGAAAAGGGCATTCGCGACGACTACGTCGTCATGGTCGGCGGCGCGCCGCTGAATGAAGAGTTCGGCAAGGCCGTCGGTGCCGACGCTTACTGCCGCGACGCTGCTGTGGCGGTTGAAACCGCCAAGGATTTCATGAAGCGCAAGCACAACCTGCGCGCTTCCGCCTGACGAAAAAGGCCGCGCCTTGCGGCGCGGCCCTTCCGCCCCCACATCCGGGACGGGAAACAGAAGTGCTAATTGTTGACTGTATCTTCGACGGCGTTGGCCGTCGCTTTGACATCCTTGCCCACACCGCGAACGGTGTTGGCACACGCAGCTAGCGCCAAGGCACAGCAGATAACAGCTACAGGCGCAAGAAGTGACAGCTTCATGGACGGTGTCTCCCGCTTTCGGTAGGCTCGCATGAAAGCAACGGAAACCGCCCCGACTGGTTCCATGGACACCGCAGGAAAAGAGCAACCCAACCAAGGCGACAAGGTTCTTGTTATCGCCTGCGGCATGCTTGCGCGCGAAATCCTGGCCGTCAAAGAGCAGCTGAAGCTCAGCCACCTCGAATTGACCTGCCTGCCCGCGGACTTCCATTTTTATCCGGACCGCATTGCACCTGCCATGGACAAGGCGATCGAGGAAGCCAAGGCGAAAGGCTACGAGAATATCTTCGTCGGCTATGCCGATTGCGGCACCGGTGGCATGCTTGATCGCGTCTGCGAAAAGCATGGCGTCGAGCGCATGGCCGGCCCGCACTGCTTCGCCTTCTATCAAGGCATGGTTGCTTACGCGAAAATTGCCGATGACGACATGATGTCGTTCTACATGACCGATTTCCTGTGCCGGCAGTTCGATGCCTTCTTCATGAAGCCGCTCGGTCTCGACAAGCATCCGGAATTGATTGCCGACTATTTCGGCAACTATGAGAAGCTGATCTACCTCGCCCAGACCGACGACCCTGAACTGGACAAGGTCGCCGAAAGTGCCGCCAAACTGCTTGGTCTTGTCTATGAGCGTCGTCCGACTGGCTATGGCGACCTGACGGCAGGGCTTGCAAGGGCCGCCACGCCCGTCGTGTAATGGCGTCCCACCGGGAGAACGCCATGAAGGTTGTCACGATCGTACTTGCAGCAGTCGCAACGCTTGTGGCCACGGCCGCATTTGCTGCCGGCGAAGTCCAGAAGCTGATGACTGAAGCCGACAAAGCCCGGCTCGAAGCCTATGGCGAAACGCGCAAGGCCGCGCTGGAGGAAGCTAAAGGCGGCGATCCGGCAGAGGTCAAGGAGCTTGACGAAGTTCTTGGTCGCAACATCGTTTCCTTTTCCAATCAGGATCTTACCGGCAAGTGGCAATGCCGGACGATAAAGGCCGGCGGCCTCGGCGCACTCGTCATATACGACTGGTTCAAATGCGAGGTATCAGACGATGGCTCCGGCTGGATGCTGAAGAAGACAACCGGATCGCAACGGACCACTGGCCGTCTCTACGACGACGGCGAAAGGCGCGCCATCTATCTCGGCTCATTGCACTACAATGACGATCCGGTGAAACCTTACGGCACGGATCCCGAGATGGATCAGGTGGGCTATGCCTTCCGCACCGGTCCCGATGGTTGGCGCATAGAGTTTCCCAAACCCGTTCACGAATCCGTTCTCAACATCATCGAGCTTCGGCGCTGATCCGAAATCGACCTCCTGATTCATTCTATCTGTGGACCAATCCGGCCAAACCTGCCCGGTAGCGTCTCGGTATGCGACATCATCTCAAATTGCGTCGCATTCAGGCGTCGCTTTTGAATGCACGCGCGTCGTCCCATGAGAAGCGGGACGATATAGCTTACGGCAATGCTCATAAACGCAAGGAGTTGGAATTCATGGCCGATCTTATCGTTGTTTTCTGGCGCGACATCCCAGCCCAGGTCATCGTGAAAAAGGGTCGGCAAAGCGCCAAGCGTGAATTGCCGTTGCGCTTCATCGAAGCGATCGACATGTGCGCCATGCGCAGCGGCGCAAAGGACAGCAGCGACTATCTGGAAGACTGGCGCAAGGCGCCCCCAATCCCGGTAGGCGACGATCTCGACGCGGAAGCAGATCAGGCTGCTGCAAAACTCGAAACTGAATACGACAAGGCGAGGCTTGTTGCTCTCGTCAATTCTGGCGGCAAGGAAAATGCCTGATACCCAGCCGATACCGACAACCGCTTCCGTGCCTGCGGGTGATCCGCAGGCCACGCCACCGAGTGCGCCGCCCGGAGTGACCCAGGCGACCGCCGTCAAGAAGGCGGCGCCAAAGACGGACTACAAGCCGTCCGACGTGTCGCCCCAACGGCGCGTACAGCGCTCGTTCGCGGTTAGGCTTTGGTCAATCCGGCATTCGCGTCTGCTCGAGTGGTTCTACGCGAGGTTCGCCGACGCCTTCCTGCTGCTCCATCCCCTATGGAAAACCATCGGCTACGGGCGCGTTGAAGCGCCGATCAAATTCATCGAAAAGCGCGTCAAAGGCTTCATGTTCGACTGCCGTATGTGTGGCCAGTGCGTGCTTTCCTCCACCGGCATGTCCTGTCCGATGAACTGCCCCAAGCAGTTGCGCAACGGACCATGCGGCGGCGTGCGGGCAAACGGCCACTGCGAAGTCGAGCCGGATATGCCCTGCGTCTGGGTCAAGGCATGGGAAGGCTCGCGCAACATGGTGCACGGCGATGCCATCCTGAATGTGCAAAAGCCGGTCGACCAGTCGTTGCGCGAAACCTCCGCCTGGCTGCGCGTCACTGCGCAAGCCGCAGCAGCAAAGGAAGCGGCCCGTAACGCAGCCAATGGAGCGTCGGCATGAGCGCGGCACCCACGCATCAGCGCGACGAGAATCCGGCTGGCCCGCACCTGCCGCTGGAACCCCTGCCCGGCCACACCTCGCGTGGGCGGCTTGAGCGCGTCTTGCGGCGTGGCGAATTTGCGGTGACCACCGAGCTCAATCCGCCCGACAGCGCCGATCCCGAAGATGTCTACAACCGCGCGAGGATCTTTGATGGCTGGGTCGACGCTATCAACGCCGTCGATGCGTCCGGCGCAAATTGCCATATGTCGTCGGTCGGCATCTGCGCCCTGCTGACGCGCATGGGCTATGCGCCGATCATGCAGATCGCTTGCCGAGACAAGAATCGCATCGCCATTCAGGGCGACGTTCTGGGCGGCGCGGCCATGGGCGTCGCCAACATGCTGTGCCTCACCGGCGACGGCGTGCAGGCCGGCGACCAGCCCGGTGCCAAGCCCGTATTCGATCTCGACTGTATGTCTCTGCTCGAAACCGTTCGCGTCATGCGCGACAATGGAAAGTTCCTTTCCGGCCGCAAACTGACGACACCGCCGCAAGTCTTTCTCGGCGCAGCGATAAACCCATTCGCCCCACCCTATGACTTCCGGCCGCACCGCTTGGGCAAGAAGATCGCGGCAGGCGCGCAGTTCGTTCAGAGCCAGTACTGCTTCGATGTTGAAATGTTCCGCACCTACATGCAGCGCGTGCGCGATCTCGGCTTCACCGACAAGGTCTTCATCCTCTGCGGCGTCGGCCCGTTGGCGTCCGCGAAGACTGCAAAATGGATCAGGTCCAACGTGCCCGGCATCCATATCCCCGACGCCGTCGTCAAGCGACTCGAAGGCGCACAGGACCAGAAGAAAGAGGGCAAGCAACTCTGCATCGACATCATCAACGAGGTGAAGGAAATCCCCGGCGTCTCCGGCATCCATGTGATGGCCTACCGCCAGGAGGAATATGTCGCCGAAATCGTCGATGAATCGGGGGTTCTGAAAGGGCGCAAGCCTTGGAAACGCGAAGCGCGCAGCGACGACCAGATCGTTGCCGAGCGCCTCGATCAGATACTGCACAAGGAAATGACCGAAACCCAGGTGGACATGGTCAAGAGCGCGCATTGAAAACGCTGACCTGGCGCTTGATCGGAAACAGATAACGATATAAAGAAATCTTTATATCACAACGGAGAGATTGTATGACCCGCACGATCGTCGCTTCTGCGACCCGCGAAATCGTTATCGGTTTCGATCAGCCCTTCTGCGTGATTGGCGAGCGCATCAACCCGACCGGACGCAAAAAGCTGGCGGCAGAGATGCAGGCAGGCAACTTCGAAACTGTCATCAAGGACGCGCTCGAGCAGGCAGCCTGTGGCGCCACCATGCTCGACGTCAATGCCGGCGTGACTTCCGTCAATCCAAACGAGACCGAGCCCGGTCTCTTGGTGCAGACGCTCGAGATCGTGCAGAACCTTGTCGACCTGCCGCTGTCGATCGACTCCTCCGTTTCCGGCGCGATCGAAGCAGCCCTCAAGGTTGCCAAGGGCCGCCCGTTGGTGAACTCCGTCACCGGCGAAGAAGAAAAGCTCGAGGCCATCCTGCCGCTGGTCAAGAAATACAACGTGCCTGTCGTTGCCATTTCCAATGACGAGACCGGCATTTCGATGGACCCCGATGTCCGTTTCGCCGTTGCCAAGAAGATCGTCGAACGCTGCGCGGACTTCGGCATCCCTGCTCACGATGTGGTTGTTGATCCCCTCGTCATGCCGATCGGCGCGCTGGGCGATGCGGGTCGCCAGGTTTTTGCACTGCTGCGCCGCCTGCGCGAAGAACTCAAGGTCAACACAACCTGCGGCCTTTCCAACATCTCGTTCGGTCTTCCGCACCGCCACGGCATCAACGCCGGCTTCATTCCGATGGTGATCGGCGCCGGCATGACGTCCGCGATCATGAATCCTGTTCGCCCCCAGGAAATGGAGGCCGTCCGCGCAGCCAACGTGCTTGCCGGCACCGACAAGGATTGCACGAACTGGATCAAGACCTACAAGGACTATAAGCCGGGCGAACACGCGGCGCCGGCGCCGGTCGCCGTTTCGGCACCCGGCGAGGCTGGTGCCAATGGCGGACGCCGCCGCGGCGGACGCGAAGCTCGTATGGCGCGGGGGTGAACCAACATCTGAAATGACTGCATTCCTGCATAAGCATTTCCGGTCTGCCGGCCATCTTCCTTCCGAGGAACGACGCCCGACACCACTGTTTTTTTCGCCGGTTTCCAACGCCGCAGGACATGCGTCGACCTCGCAACCGCCCGTCCTATTCCTTGAGGGGAAAATGGCTGGCGGGCTGAAGGGGATTTTCAGATGAACTCTCCCGCCAACATCACCGATCCGCTCGTCCTGTTCATGCCATCGGGCAAGCGCGGACGCTTCCCCGTAGGCACACCCGTGCTGGATGCAGCCCGCCAGCTTGGCGTCTATGTCGAGAGTGTGTGCGGCGGACGCGCCACCTGCGGCCGCTGCCAGATCGAAGTGCAGGAAGGCAATTTCGCCAAGCACAAGATCGTGTCTTCCAACGACCACATTTCGCCCAAGGGGCCCAAGGAAGAGCGCTACGAGCGCGTGCGTGGCCTGCCCGAGGGCCGCCGCCTCTCCTGCTCCGCCACCATCCAGGGCGACCTCGTTGTCGACGTGCCGCAGGATACGGTCATCAATGCACAGACCATCCGCAAGGCCGCGACCGACCGGGCGATTGAGCGCAATGCCGCCGTCCAGATGTGCTATGTCGAGGTGGATGAACCAGACATGCACAAGCCCCTTGGCGACCTCGACCGTCTGAAGGCTGTGCTTGCCAAGGACTGGGGCTGGAAGGATCTGCGCGTCGCCCAGCACCTGATCCCGGAAGTCCAGAAGATCCTGCGTAAGGAAAACTGGGCGGTCACCGCCACGATCCACAAGGACATGGAATTCTCGCGCGCCACATTGATCGCGCTATATCCCGGCTTGAAAAACGAAGCCTACGGCGTCGCCTGCGATATCGGCTCAACCACCATTGCCATGCATCTGGTGTCGCTTTTGTCAGGCCGCATCGTTGCATCGGCGGGCGCGCCGAACCCGCAGATCCGTTTCGGCGAAGACGTGATGAGCCGCGTCTCCTACGTCATGATGAATCCGGACGGCCGCGAAGCCATGACCAAGGCTGTGCGTGAAGCGGTCAATGGCCTGATCGGAAAGGTCTGCGAACAGGGCGGCGTCGACCGCAAGGATATTTTCGACAGCGTTTTCGTCTGCAATCCGATCATGCACCACCTGTTCCTCGGCATTGACCCGACTGAACTCGGCCAGGCGCCGTTCGCGCTCGCAGTTTCCGGCGCTGTGCAGGGCTGGACGCACGACATCGGCATTGAGGTCAATCGCGGCGCCCGTTTCTACCTGCTGCCCTGCATCGCCGGTCACGTCGGCGCGGATGCCGCGGGTGCAACCTTGTCGGAAGGCCCTCATCGGCAGGACAAGATGATGCTGCTCGTCGACGTCGGCACCAATGCCGAGATCGTGCTTGGCAATCGCAATCATGTCGTGGCCGCATCCTCCCCCACCGGGCCCGCCTTCGAAGGTGCAGAAATCTCCTCCGGCCAACGCGCCGCTCCGGGCGCCATTGAGCGCGTGCGCATCGACCCCGAAACATTCGAGCCCAAGTATCGCGTGATCGGTGTCGACAAGTGGTCCGACGAAGAGGGCTTCGAGGAGGCCGCAAAGGCAACCGGCGTTACCGGCATCTGCGGGTCGGCAATCATCGAGGTCGTTGCCGAAATGTATTTGAGCGGGCTCATTTCCGAGGACGGCGTCGTCGACGGAGCACTCTCGGCACGCACGCCCCGCATTATCGAAAACGGTCGTACCTTCTCTTACCTGCTTCGTGACGGCGAACCACGTATCACCGTGACGCAGAACGATATCCGCGCCATCCAGCTCGCCAAGGCCGCGCTCTACGCCGGCATCAAGCTCCTGATGGAAAAGCAGAACATAACTGGCGTCGATACAATCCGCTTTGCAGGCGCTTTCGGGTCTTTCATTGACCCGAAATACGCCATGGTGCTCGGTCTGATCCCCGATTGCGATCTCTCGGAAGTCAAGGCCGTCGGCAACGCCGCCGGCACCGGCGCGCTGATGGCGCTGCTCAATCGCGATCACCGTCGTGAAATCGAACGCGAGGTCTCGAGGATCGAAAAGATCGAGACGGCGCTTGAGCCTGATTTCCAGCAGCTCTTCATCAACGCCATGGCATTGCCGAACAAGGTCGATCCATTCCCACGGCTTTCCGAACAGGTAACGCTGCCTGCGCGCAACACAGCCAGTGAGGAAGGTGGATCGATCGAAAGCGCCACTCCGCGCAGGCGTTCGCGGGAGGAACGCGCCGCGAGGCGTGGGCGGGGATGATGCCCTGGCGCTAGACTAGAACTTGCCGGTTTCGCGAAACACCTCAAACGTTGCCCGGATATGATCCGCAACCGCCTTTACCGGAGCACTGGCATCCGGTGAGACGACCATGGCAAGGTTGTAGTTGCCGATATTGGGCAGGCCATCCTTGGGGCCAAGCTCGATCATGTCGCTGCCGAGGAACGACTTAGGCAGCGGCGCAACAGCCAGGTCGGCCATGATTGCCGCACGCTGGCCTGCTGTGTGCGAGCTCATATAGGCAACGCGATAGTCACGCCCCTCGCGCCCGAGCGCTTCAAGTGCCCCGGCCCTCCAGGCACACCCCTCCTCCCAGATCGATACTGGAAGCGGTTCCCGTAGATGCGCGCAGCCGCCCTTGGCGCCAGCCCACACAATAGCTTCGGTCAAAAGCACTTCCGCCCCGTTTGCGCTGGACTTGTAGGAGTTGGTGAGCAGCGTGATGTCCAGCGCACGGTCGTCCATGCGCCGGCGCAGGTTGACGCTCTGGTCTATCGTGACATCGACGGCGATCGACGGATGGGATTGCGCGAAACGCTTCAGCACGTGCGGCAACACCCGTTCGCCATAATCGTCCGGGGAACCTAACCTTACGATCCCGACGATGTCGGGAATGATGAACTTGGAAACCGCCTCACGGTTGATAGCAAGAAGCCGACGGGCGTAGCCCAAAAGCATCTCGCCATCGGTGGTAAGCGTCACGGAGCGCGCGTCACGCGCAAAGACTGACCGGCCAAGGATATCCTCGAGCTTCTTGATCTGCATGGAAACGGCAGAGGGCGTGCGGAACACGGCAGTGGCCGCCGTGGTGAAACTGCCAGTCTCTGCGATGGCCACAAAGGTGCGCAGGACATCGAGATCCAGCAGCGGCAGGGGATGGTTCAGTGGAGCGTTCATTCGGATCAGCTTTCAATTTTTCTGATACAAAGCATCATTCCATTTCGATTGATTGAACATCAATTCGGGCAGATAGTCAACTCCATCGAAGGCAAAGCGATGAAACAGCAAGACCTTCTTCCGCCGCAACACTTCGATGGAACCGCGCACCCAGCGTATCGCGCACCCCCTCACACCACCGGGGATTCCCGGCCATTTTGGAAGGAGAATGAAATGTCCATCCTGTCCTCCATCGGCCGCATCGCGACCGAATTCAAATCAGCCCGCGCCCGCTACCAGACCGAGCGTGCGCTTCGTTCCCTGCCGGCCGAACTTCAGAAGGACATCGGCTGGCCGGAAGTAAGCGGCAACGAGCCGTCCTCACGGAGCTTTTCCACCCGCACCGGCGTCGGCGTCTGGGCCGGAGCGAAGTAAACATGTGTACTGAGCACCAGGACCTGCCATGCAGCAAACATGGCGGGTCCTTTTTTGTCTCTGAGACGAGCCATACCCGCGCTGCATGACGCATATGAACAAATCGCATAGCGCTTAAATATCACCATAACATACTGTATTAATTGTACTTTATCAAAAGGCGGCAACTACAACCACGAAACCGATGTCGCTTTTCCTGCTAACCGCTTCGTTTTTGCGATTTAATTTGCATACAAACAGGCTTATATGCAGTGCAACAAACGAGCTGCCCCACTCCATCAAGCGAAGGCGACCCGTCTTGGCAACCGAATGGAGATTGCAATGAAGCTTTTCGCTCGCCTGTTCGCCCGCCGCGAGATGAACCTGACGACCGCTTTGGAGCGTCAGCGCCTTGCGAAGACCATGCCCGGCCAGACCGGCGCTGTGGCTGCCGCCCGTCTCGGCTTCATCGCCTGATTATTGAAGCTTCAAGTCGCCGCGCACAGTTCGCGCCAGCTTTGACCAAGTAGCCGCGTCGGCCATCCGGCGCGGTTTTGCTTTGCGCGCATTCCATCGACGGCTCTCTCGCAGGTGCAAGCAACTGTCCGCATCCGCCATTGGTTGAAAACCGACCTCCCCATAAAAAAATATCCTGTTACCGACAGTCTACCGAATTGACACGAAAGCGTTTTCCTGATGACGCTGTGCTGATAGCGACGTTCTGTCTGCGTCATGGCATCGGGAGGGTACCTTGAACGCTGTTAAACAACCGATCAAAAGATCGTTTGTCTTTTTTCTCGTTCCCGACTTCACCATGATCGCCTTTGCAACGGCGCTCGACCCGTTGCGCTCAGCCAACCGAATGCTCGGCTACGAGGCTTACACCTGGCGTTTGGCGAGTATCGACGGCAAGCCGGTGCGCGCTTCCAACGGCGTCGAATGCGCGGTCAACACCTCGCTGGAAGAAGAACGCAAAAAGATGTCCGGCGCGGACCGGCCATCGATGGCTATCGTCTGTAGCGGCCTCGAGGTCGAAAAATACCACAACAAGTCGGCCTTTGCCTGGCTTCGCGAGGAATACAATCGTGGCGTCGCCGTAGGCGGTCTGTGCACGGGGGCCCATATCCTCGCCGCCGCCGGGCTGTTGTCCAACAAGCGTTGCGCCATCCATTGGGAGAACCTGCCGGGCTTTTCGGAAGCGTTTCCCAAGGCCAATGTCTTTGCCGACCTCTTCGAAATCGACCAGAACATCTACACTTGCGCCGGCGGCACCGCAGCCCTCGACATGATGTTGAAGTTGATCGGCGACGACTTCGACGAAAACCTCGTCAACCGTGTCTGCGAACAGGTCCTGACCGACCGCGTGCGCAGCCCGACTGACCGCCAGCGCTTGCCGCTGCGCGCCCGCCTCGGCGTACAGAACTCAAAGGTCCTGACCATCATAGAACTGATGGAAGCCAATCTGGCGGAGCCGCTGTCGCTGATCGAGATCGCCGATCACGTCGATCTGTCTCGCCGCCAGATCGAGCGCCTGTTTCGCTCGGAGATGGGACGATCCCCTGCCCGCTACTATCTCGAAATCCGCCTCGACCGGGCTCGCCACCTGCTGATCCAGTCGTCGCTACCGGTGGTTGAGGTGGCGGTCGCCTGCGGCTTTGTCTCCGCCTCTCACTTCTCAAAATGCTATCGCGAACTTTACGCCCGTTCCCCACAGCAGGAGCGTGTCGACCGCAAACAGCTACTGGCAGCCTGATGCATGTCTCCCGAAAGTGGAAACCGGTTTCGGGACAAAGACATGCATAAAATCAGAGAAGCAAAATAAGTTTGCGTCAGCTAGCGGCTTTCGTCATACATCCAGTAGCGATTGCGCCAAGCCTTTTCCCCCGCAAGGCAATCGGTGGCGACCTCGGCTTGCGCCTTTACAATTGGCGGGAACAGCGCCTCTTCGCTGGCCCAACGAGGCGATAGCGGCCCGGCAAGTTCAAGCACGAGCTTGCGCCGCACGGCCTCCGGGAACTGGCTCCAGTCGTTGACGGGGATCATGAAAGCCCCCGGGCCGCCAATCACGCAGTCGGTGTAGTACTGGTCCAGGTTGCTTACCTCGTATCCCCAGGCAGGGCCGCTGTTGGTCATCAGTGGCAAGCCGTTGATGGTTATTCCCTGCGCAACGAGTCTGTCTCGAACCACGGTCACGGGGGCACCCTGGTTGTTCGGCCCGTCACCGGATACGTCGATGACCCGCTTGGTTCCTTGATGGCCACTCTCCGCAAAAAGGTCCGCACCGAATTCCAGGCCGGCCGAAATCGACGTGCGGCGCGCACTGTTCGGCGGATGGGCCGAAAGCTGGGCAGCAACCGTCTCGGCGTCCGCCCTGCTGGCGATAATCGTCCAAGGCACGATCACATGCTGCGAGGTCACGCCTGCCCATTCAACGTAAGTTACGGCGATCTTGCCGTGAACCCCATCGGCTATAGCCTGCAGCACACTGTCGTGAACCAGGGCAGCGGCATAGCCATGTCGCTGGATTTCCAGTTCCATCGGAGACATTGACAGCGAGACATCCACGGCGAGAACGAGTTCGATATCGACGGGTTCGGCAGAAGCGCTCAGCGAGCCGCACAGACTTGCCAGCGCCCACGCAACGCCGGCCAAAAGGCAATGTCCTGCAGTACGCCGGAAAGCAGACATGCCGTAAGGTACGTGAGAATTGTTGCAGGTAAAAGAAAAGCCCGTCCAGCGGCCGGGCTCATCCCTTCACATTTTTGCGAACATGCAGCCTATCGGCGCAATACCTTGCCCGATCTCAGCTTCGCGGCTTGAGGTTTTGCGGGTCGTAGAGCGGCTTGTAGCCCACTCCAGCGACTTCCACCGGATAGGTCTCGCCGAAATACTCCACCGCCAGCTTGCGGCCTTCCTGGCAATAGGCCCACGGCAGATACGCAAGCGCGATGTTCTTGCCGAGGGTCGGACCGTAGGCGACCGAAGTCGTGAACGAACGGCGGCCAAGCTCATCGACCAGCGTCTCGCCCGTCGCCGGATCCATGACCGGCATGTTGCCGACCGGATAGCGGGCAACGCCTTGGCGGTCCACGTTTGCAGTCATCACCAGCGTGCAAAGCATCGCCGGCTGGTGTTCCCGCGCCTTGTATTCCTCATGCTTGGCTTTACCGCGGAAGTCCGCTTCCTTGACCTTCGGACGCGACAAATCTGCCTCGAACAAATTGTATTCGGTGAGCAGGTCGGCGTTCTGCAGGCGCAGGCTTTTCTCCATGCGCCGCGTATTGGCATAGGTTTCCACGCCGAACGGCATCACACCGGTCGAGCGCAGCGCGTCCCAAACAGCAAGGCCGTCCTCATAGCGCATGTGCAGTTCCCAGCCCTGCTCGCCCACGTAGGAAATGCGGAAGGCCATCACGTCCTTGCCGCCGATGCGGATCTGCTTGATCGCAGCAAAGGGGAAATTCTCAATCGAAAGCCCGTCCGGATTCTCGACCACCTTCTGCAACGTCGTGCGCGCATTAGGCCCCCAGATGCCGACGGTCACGTATTTTTCGGTTGTGTCGGTGACAGTTACGTTCAGCCCGCGATCCTGCGCCGTACGCTTGAGATAATTGAAATCGCGCGGGCCGGCATCCGCACCGTCGATGACGCGGCAGCGATCCGCCATGCGAATAACGGTCAAATCGGCCCGCACCATGCCCTCGTCATCGA
Organism: Mesorhizobium sp. FG116; assembly: GCF_057809835.1. Taxonomy (NCBI): domain Bacteria; kingdom Pseudomonadati; phylum Pseudomonadota; class Alphaproteobacteria; order Hyphomicrobiales; family Phyllobacteriaceae; genus Mesorhizobium; species Mesorhizobium sp. FG116. The sequence continues at coordinate 106,356 of NZ_JBMDKS010000007.1, read as the reverse complement.
GGAAATGGGTGTAGATGCCTTTGCCGATATTGGCATCGCCACCAATCTTGGCCGCGCAAACCCACTCCATCAGTTCGACATGGTCAGGGCCTTCAACGTCATACATGGCAAAGTGCGACAGGTTGACGATGCCGCAATCCTCGCTCATCGCCAGATGCTCGGCATTCGAAACGCGCCAGAAGTGGCGGTTGTCCCATTCGTTTTCGCGTAAGGGCACGCGATTGCCGTACTTTTCCAAGAGATGCTCGTTGGCGGCGTAGCCGTGGGCCCGCTCCCAACCGCCGAGTTCCATGAAATAGCCGCCGAGTTCCTTCTCGCGCTCGTAGAAGGGCGAATGGCGCACATTGCGGCCGGTAGCGTAGGGTTCGCGCGGATGAACCGCCGGATTGTAGATCTTCTGGGCGGCCTCGCCGCAACGGCCTTCGATGAAGCTCTCGTTCAACTGATGCGGTGAGAAACGCGCATAGTCGATCTTCGCGTGATCGATCTCCGTGCGGCCGTCCGTCATCCAGTCGGCGACCAGCTTGCCGAAGCCTGGGCCGTCCTTGACCCAGATCGCCACCGCGTACCACAGGCCGCGCACCTTCTGGCTTTCACCGATCGACGGGCCGCCGTCTGCGGTCACCTGCAGCAAGCCGTTGAAGGAATGGCTTTCATTATAGCCCAGCTCACCCAGGATTGGCGTCAGTTCCATCGCGCGCTCAAGCGGCGCAATGATCTGCTCCATATCCAGATCGCGCTGCGACGGAGACAAACGCGCCTGGTCCTTTTCCAGAAGGTCGCGCGGATGGCACAGGCGCGGATTGGTCTCCTCGTAGTACCCCCATTCGATCTGGCCGCCTTCAGCAGTCTTCGGATCGCCTGTGTCGCGCATATAGGCCGAATTGCCCTGGTCGCGCATCAGTGGCCAGCCGATTTCCTTGCTGGTGCCGGCGAACTCATTGTAGGGGCCGAAGAAAGTCAGCGGATGGTCGACCGGCATGACCGGCAGATCTTCACCTGCCATCTCGGCGATCAGGCGACCCCAAATACCGGCGCACACCACCACGTAGTCGGCCATGACCGTGCCGCGGTCGGTAACCACACCCTTGATGCGGCCGTTCTCGATGACGAGCGACTTGGCGGGCGTGTTGGCGAAGGCTTGCAATTTGCCCGCCGCAACCGCCTGATCGACAAGCTTGCCCGCCACGGTCTGCGAGCGCGGAATGACAAGCCCCGCATCCGGGTCCCACATGCCGCCCTGCACCATGCTTTCCTCGATCAGAGGGAACTTTTCCTTGATCTCGGCAGGCTCGATCAGGCGGGCGCGCGTGCCGAACGCCTTGCCGGACGTCACCTTGCGCTTGATTTCATCCATGCGGGCGTCATCGCCGACACGTGCGACCTCAAGGCCGCCGATGCGCGCGTAGTGGCCCATCTTCTCGTAGAAATCGATGGAATAGAGCGATGTCCAGCATGACAGGAAATCGTGGCTGGTCATGTAGCAGAAGTCGGAGGCGTGCGCGGTCGAACCGATGTCGGTCGGGATGCCGGACTTGTCGATACCGACGATATCGTCCCATCCGCGCTCAATCAGGTGATGAGCGATCGAGGCCCCGACGATACCGCCCAGCCCGATGATGACGACCTTCGCCTTTTCAGGAAACCCTGCCATTGCCTGTGACTCCGAAATCTGAATTTCGGGCAGACTATAGAGCAGTTAGGTCCGATTACAGCCTGTTTGCGACACGGCGCACATGCCCCGCGACCAGTACGATCAAGTCGGTCACGCTCGGGCGATTTATGGGGCTTCAGGCAAACGCCCAGACGTCTTCCGCATAGATGCCGACGCTGTAGCCGGCCGTTTTCAGCTTGACCACGACCTCGCCGATTTCGGCCGCGGGCAAGGCACCTACTTCGACCTTGATGAGCCCAGGCCGGTAGCGTTCGAGGTCGAGCTGATCGAAGACCGTCCAGTCCGCGCCCTCACAGTCTACGAGGAAGGCATCAATATGGTCGATGCCGTTGCGATCCAGCAGCACTTGCAAAGGCTCGGAGGCAACCTCGATATCCTTCAAATAGGGCTCAAACTTCGCGAAATTGTCATCCGCTTCGCCCCAGGCGTTCTTGCCGGACATCAGGTTCGTGTCGGTGGTGGAGGAACAGCCGATGAATTCGATGGGAAGTGTGCCCGCTTCAAGTGCGGCGGCGTCGAACGTCTTGACCTTGATCGTCCCCTTGGAACGGGTGACGGCGACCGGTTCGATGATGAATCGCTCCGCATCGGGATAGTTGGCGCGCAGGCGCTTCTGATTGTACGGGATCGGCTCGACCAGAAGCGCGCGCGAATTGGCGATGCGATGCAGCCAAGGCGTGACATCGTCAAACAATGCACCGTCGCAGGCGCCCACATTGACCATCTGGAACGGACGTCCTCGCCCCAAGCGCGCCTTCAAGGCAGCCTGGGCAAGGAACTTGGTTCCTCTAAGCGCCGCTCCACGGTCAAGAATGCCGACCGGCAGCCCGAAAGCCAGCACAATCCGCACGAACTCCAAGAATATCGACGCTTCGCCGCCATCCATCATGAATTTTCCTTCGGCGCACAGTCGAAACGCGGTTTCCATATCACCACGAGCAGCATCGCCATGCCCGCCGTGAAAACAAAGTAGAAGCGGTCGTCTGGCAGTGGGAAACTGGCGAATTTCCCAAGCAGGCCAATCGTCAGCGCAAACATCAGCGCCGTTTCGCGCGGAGTCCCCGCCCTGCCAGCGCGCCAAAGCAGCGCCCATCCCGCCAGCATCGCCACCATCAATGGTGGCCAGTCATTGTCGAGCAGTGCCACAGCGGCACCGCGCGCATAGCCCTTGGCGAAGTCGACGATCGAGAAATCTGGATGAAAACCCGTCATCGAGTTCTGGATTTCCACGCAAGAAAAATAGAAATGCGTCCACCAGCCCGGATGTCCGCCGTAGCGAGAAATCAAAATACATGCGGCAAACGATGCCACGAACGTCACGGCGATCGGCAACAACCGCCAGCCAAACAAGATTGCGGTCAAAAGCAGCGCGAAGATCAGGATGATGTTGTCCGGTCGCACGAGTATCGACAGGAACAGCAACAAGCACGCCGCCAAGTCGCGCTGCTTGGCCAAAAGGTACAACGCGGCCATGGAAACGACTGCCAGAAGCATGTCCGGCGTCGCCGCCGTCATCATATGGAAAACGTCGGCCAGTATCAGCAGCGGCGCCAGGATGATCGCCCCTTGCAACGCCTGCTCGCGGCCGAGCCACCACAGGCACAGGCCGGCAAATCCAAGCGCCGGAATGATCGACAGCAGGATCGCTCCGGACACGATACCGGTCACGGGCTCCAGCGCCCGCATCAGCCAGATGTAGCCAACCTTCACGCGGAACATGGAAAGCTGCGATTCAAAGTCGGCCGGGTTTTCCCATTGGTGCCGGTTGTACGGATTGCCGTACTGAAGATTGTAGAGTTGCGCCTCGCGCGCGCCTTCGCTGATCGCCGCCCATGTCTCGGCATGAAGCTGCTCGGGGGTTTCCGTGCGGTTTTCCAGCGCCGTCGCCACATAGGCGACCATGTCCCAATTGTAGTCGGGACGGACCCAACTATAGATCGACACCATCACGAACACGGCAATGAAAGCCGCAGCCGCTAGCTTGTCGAGTAGGCTGCGTCTAGCCCCTGCCCGCGCCAGCGCGTCGGCTGCACCGGTGCGCATCGCCCAGCCAACGGCTGTGCCCTGAAGGCCGCTCATCACTGCGCCTCCAAGTGGTCATGCACTGACATTACTTCACCTGGCTTTTCACGAAATCCTTCACGATCGCGATGATGCCGCGCGACAGCAGGCCATCCAAAGCGTCAATGAAGCGGTCGACATGTTCGCGCTGGCAAACCAGCGGTGGCTCCAGCCGGATGACGTTGCGGTTGTACTCGGTGAAGGCAACCAGCACGTCATAGTCGCGAAGTAGCAGCGCCCCGACAAAGCCCGACAGCGAACCTTTCAGCTTCTCGTCCAGCACGCTGACGATAGGCCGCAGCACCATGGGCAGCGTCTGCGAGAAATCGTGGAACTCGAGGCCCACCATGAACCCCTTGCCGCGAACATCCTTGATGATCTTGGGATGCTTCGCCTGCACCGCCTGCAAGCGCTCAAGCAGGTAGGCGCCGGTGTCGGCGGCATTGTCGATCAAGCCTTCATCGTAGAGCACGTTGAGGCCTTCGATCGCCGTAACGCAGGCTTCGCCCATGCCGCCGAATGTCGCCTGCGCATGGATCATCGCCGTCTTCGGCGTGCCATAGGCCTTCATGTAGACGTCGCGCTTGGCGATCATCGCGCCGACCGCCGCCTTGCCTGCACCCAGCGACTTGGCAAGGGCAGTGATGTCCGGCACCACGCCATAATGTTCAAAGGCGTAGAAACGTCCCGAGCGACCGTAGCCGCACTGCACCTCGTCCGCCACCCAAAGCACGCCGTACTGATCGCACAGTGCGCGCAGCTTCTGCCAGTATTCGGCGGGGGCCTGGATAATGCCACCGCCGCCCTGGATGGTTTCAAGAACGATGACCCCGATTTCGGGATCAGCACGAAACAGGCGCTCGACCGCATCAATATCGCCGAAGGGAACGCGCGCGGTGTTGTCCACCAGCTTGAATTCACCACGGTAAAGCTGCCCGTCGGTGATGGTCAAAACACCCTTGGTCTTGCCGTGGAACGAATTCTCCGCGTAGACGATCTTCGGTCGCTTCGGTCCAGCCGCGCGCTCGGCAAGCTTCACCGCAGCTTCCATCGCCTCCGAGCCGGACGAACCGAGGAACACCATATCGAGGTCACCCGGAGAGCACGCAGCGATGTTGTGCGCCAGCGCCGCCGCATATTGCGACATGAAGGCGATGGCGATTTCCTGCCGCTTCTCTTCCTGGAACCTGCGGCGCACCTCTAGGATGCGCGGGTGATTGTGGCCGAATGCCAGCGAACCGAAGCCGCCGAAGAAATCGAGGATCTTGCGGCCGTTCTGGTCGATGTAGAACATGCCTTCCGCACGCTCGATCTTGATCTTGTGGAAGCCGAGCAGCTTCATGAAATGGAGCTGGCCGGGGTTGATATGCGCCTTGAACAGGTCGGTGATGCGAGCCACGTCCATTGCCTTGGCCTGTTCGACGCTGATCAGGTTCGGCCTTGGAGTGGTTTCCGGCGACAGGCCAGGAGCGGTCACGACGGCGCGGGCTTTCGACTGTTCTAGTTTGGTCATGACGGTCATCCGATACTCCTGTCTGCTTGCGCCACCGGCAACCCTTCGCCAGCGTCGCTCGAAATGAAATTACTCGGCCGGGACGTGTCGCGCGGCTACCTTTTGCCCGTCCCTCTTGGCGCGATACTCGCTGTAGGCGGCAATCAGCATGTCTTCGTCGCGGTACTTCGGCACCCAGCCCAGTTGCCGCTCCGCCTTCGACACGTCGAGCACGCATTCCTCATCGGCTATCAGGTACTGTTCGGGGTCCATGATCGGCATGTTCATCAGATCGAACAGGTCGAGCGTGCGCTTTACCGCCCAGCCAGGCGTCGGAATGAGAAGCGACTTCGACCCGGCATGCTTGATCAGGTCGCCCAGCAGCTTCTTGACCGGCGGCGGATTGAGAGAGCCAAGATTATAGGCCTCGTCCGGCACGCCTGCCTTCCACGCCGCTCTCGCAGCTTCAGCGCAGTCGAACACAGAGATGAACTGGTAAGGGTTCTTGCCCGAGCCGATCATCGGCACCGGAAGGTTCATGTCGATCAGCTTGAACAGCTTTTCCAGGATGCCAAGCCGGCCGGGTCCGATGATGAGACGCGGGCGAAACAGCGAAATCTGCATGCCGCGCTTGCGCCATTCGGCAGCCAGTTCCTCTGTCATCTGCTTGGAAAGACCGTATTCGCCAAGCGGCGCGACCGGGTGGTCTTCCGTCATCGGCGTCACGACGGTGTGGCCATAGATCATGTCGGTGGTGAAATGCACCAGCTTCGAGGCGCCGACGGCATCCATCGCCTCGATGATATGAAGTGTGCCGTAGTAGTTCACCGGAAAGAAGAAGTCGTGCCGCTTCGCCCTTGTCTGGATCGGGGACAGCATCTTGGCCGACAGGTTGTAGACCATGTCGGCAGCCTTCAGCCCAACCGCCTCCACCGAAGCCGCATCGGTAACATCGCATTTCACGAAGCGGGCGGAGCGGTAATGCTTGAGATCGCTCTTGACGATGTCCGCCACGACCACTTCAGCACCGTCCGCAAGCAGCTTGGGAGCAAGGTGACGGCCAACAAACCCGTCGCCGCCAAAGATAACGTGTTTCATCGTGTGATCTCGCTGGTGGTAATCTTGTCGGTGGATTGGGCGGCCGTGACCTCATCGTGCCCGGCTCCACTTTCGCGGCCGCTCTGCGCGATCAGCACTGTGCCAACGCAGATGAAGGCGATGCCGGCGATGCGCCAGCTATTGAGGTCTTCGCGGAACACGAAATAGGCAAAAACCGCCACCGCCACATAGGCAAGGCTGAGGAACGGATAGGCGAAGGACAGTTCCACTTTGGAGAGCACATAGAGATGCGACGCCATCGAAATGACGAATGTGCAAAGGCCGAGGAATACCCACGGGCTGAACACGATCTGCAGCAGTCTCACCAGTGGATTGACCCCCTCAAAAGAAATGGGGCCAAGCGACATCATGCCTTGCTTCAGCATGAGTTGTGCCGCAGCGTTGGTCATCACCGTAAACAGAATGAAAGCCAAGTATTTCATGTTTGTCCCACGTCGTTCCAAGCAATACTGGGAACAGAAAAATATTCCGTGAAGCAGCGCGAATATTTTTATTAAATTGCTTGGTAGCTTCGTTTCTACCAACAGCAATTCAAGTCCTGTCTATTCCGCAGCTTCTATCAAGCTCGCTCCATTTGCTCCCAGCCGGCCGGCCGTCCGCACCCAGAACGAAGATCGAAACGCCGGGTCGCGCACCGATTCCAACCTACGCCAATCGGGGAAGGACGCCGCGAATGTCTCTGCGCTCATACGCGCATCCTTGTAGGGATTGACCGCGCCACCGGATCTGACCGTTATGTCGTCAAGTTCGGCTAAAAGCTTCAGCGTCGCCTCGCCGCGATTGGGAAAGTCAAGCGTCAGCGTGTAGCCGGGGCGTGGAAATGACAGAAGCGCCGGCGAGCGCACCGAACCGAAGCGCTTCAAGACCGTGAGGAACGAGCCCTGCCCTGCCCGCCGGGTTGCTTCCAGCAAGGCCGGCACCACTTCACGAGCCAAGGCTTCGGGCACCACGCTTTGATGCTGGAAAAGGCCCTTTGGCCCGTAAAGTAGGTTCCAGTCGCGAACCCCGTCCAGCGGAAAGAAAAATCCCTGGTAGCTGCTCTGGTGCGGTTGGCCGGATCGTCCTTTACTCCAGCGGTAGGCAGCGTTGAAGGCGCGCAGGAACGGACGGTTGAGCGCTGTGAAAGACGGCTGGAACGGAACGCGCAGCCTCGCGGACGTATCGCTTGCCGCCCGCGATCCGGTCTCGGCGTGGTTACCGGTGAAGAGCAGACCGCGGCCAGCTTTGCGCCCACCTGCCAGTTGGTCGATCCAAGCCACCGCATACTCATTATCCTGATCCGCCGCCTCGGCGAGATCGAAGAATTCCGCAGTGCTTCGAAACGGCGTTACCTGCTCGACAATATCGAGCGACGGAACGCGCATCAGGCGGATCGAAGCGGACAGGATCAGGCCTGTCAGCCCCATGCCGCCGATCGTCGCCCAGAAAAGACGCGTATTCTCCACCTGCGAGCAACGGTATGTCTGCCCGTCCGAGCGCAGCAGCGTAAGGGCTTCGACATGGCATCCGAAAGTGCCGCGCCGATGGTGGTTCTTGCCATGGACATCGTTGGCGATTGCGCCGCCAAGGGTAACGAACTGCGTGCCCGGCACGACTGCCGGGAAATAGCCGAACGGCGCGGCAAACCCGATGACGTCAGACAACAGCATGCCTGCATCGGCTTCCAGCAAGCCCGTTTCAGGATCGAACGCGCGTAAGCTCTTGAGAGAGCGCATGTCCACGACCGTCCCGGTCAGGTTCTGGCAGGAATCGCCGTAGGAGCGGCCATTGCCGTAGCCCAGCAAGGAATTATCCGGCACCTTGCCAGACTTGAGCAGGTCGATAGCCTCGCCGGGCGTCATGGCTTTCGGGGCCGGCAATGTTGCGCGGCCAAAGCTTGAATAAGTGCTGGAGCGCTTCACGGCCACAGGCTTCCCACAACCAGAAGCAGCGCACCCGCAACAATCACGATCTGGCTGCGCCAGTCGCGAATGACGAAGACGACCGGATCGTCATGCATCTCGTCCCTGCGCGCCAGGATCCACACACGCATGGTCATGTAGAGTACGATGGGCGGCAGCGGCCACATCATCCAGGGATGAGCATAGAGTTCGCGCACAGCCGTGCTGTCCAGGTAAAGCGCAAGAACGAGCGCCGACGAAAACGCCGACGCCATGCCGGCTTGGGCCACGATTTCCTGGTCTTCGTAGCGATAGCCACGCCCGGCGATCCGCTCTCCTGCGGTTAGCCTTGTCGAGCGCAGTTCCACAAAGCGTTTCACCAATGCCAATGACAGGAAGTAAAAGATCGAGAATGCCAGAAGCCAGAACGAGACATCGGTGCCCGTGGCGGCTGCCCCTGCCACGACGCGGATCGTATAGAGACCGGCCAGCGTCAGCACGTCGATCAGCAGCATGCGCTTCAGCGACAGCGAGTAAGCAGTCGTAATGACGAGGTAGCCACCCAGCACGATCAGGAACTCCGGCGGCAGCAAAAACGCGCAACCAAGGCCGATGCCAAGCAGGCCGACGATCGACCACAGGCCGAACGGAATGGACAGCGCGCCGCTTGCGAATGGCCGATTGCGCTTGGTGGGGTGCTGGCGATCAAGCGACAGGTCGAAAAAATCGTTGAGAATGTAGATCGCCGAAGCCACCGCGCTAAACGAGACGATGGCGAGCATGCATTGCAGCACCATCTGCACATTCAGATACTCATGCGACAGCACCATAGGCACCGCGATCAAACCGTTCTTGAGCCATTGATGGCAACGCAGCATCCTGACTATGGTTTTTGCCGTTGGCTTAGCCCCGGCCATCGCCTCGCAATCGTGCCTCGCCTGCCAGCGCGCCGCGCTACGGTCAGGCGCCACGACGATTGCCGTGCGCGCTGCATCGAACACATCGAGGTCGTGGCGGCTGTTTCCCGCGTAGTCGAAACCGCCGTCGCCATAAGCGGCGACGAGCGCCTCGCGCTTGCGCGATGAAGTCAGGTTATGCGGCCCATCCGTTGCAAGCACATGGTCGAAGATACCGAGATGCGCCGCGACCGCTTCCGCAAACTTGCGTGGCGTGCCAGTCGCTAGGACGATCTTGCGGCCATCGGCGTGATCGGCTTGCAACCTGGCCAACAAATGTTCGCGATAGGGCAGCGATGCAGCGTCGATATCGACCCTTTCCGCAATTTTCTGCTTCAGGCGCGCGGGACCGGCGGCAAGCCAGATCGGTATCAAGAACAGGTAAAGCGGGTTCTGCCTGAGCAGCGCAAACAGACCTTCCCAGAGAAGGTCGGTCGCGATCAACGTGCCGTCGAGATCGACGGCAAGCGGCATCGCATTCCTTTCCGACCTTACGTCCATGTTCGCTGCCCCAGTCTGTTGCCTGCCCGCTGTGGATATAGCGGCGCGTGGCCAAGCGAACGTTAAAAAGACGGATGGAGAGCCGAACAGCCAATCGGATTTCAGGCGTTATCGTTAAGCATGTCTTGCGCGAAAACATAAGAGGCCGGGCGATTGCCCGGCCTTTCCTGCTCGCGAAAGAAGCACGGCGGTTACTTCACCTTGGCGACGCCACCGGAAATTTCGACCGTTTCAGAACCGGTCAAGGCTTCCAGGTCACCATTGGGCAAGGTCACGAAGCAGCCGCTCGGGCAGAATTCCACGGTCTCGCCGGCCGCCAACGCCAACTCGGACTTGCTGCCGCCTTCCGTAACCACGAGCGTCCGCGTTTCCGCGTCCTTGTTGACGGCGCTTGCTGCGAAAGCCGCGCCGCTCGCGGCCAACAGCATTGTGCCGGTGATCAGTGACTTCCACATTGCATTTCCGGTGTTGCCACCGCCTCTGTTGCCACTTGCAAGGCGTTTTTCGCCATTGCGGACAAGCTTATAGGAGAATGAAGCTGAACCGCAACTGAATGCCCTATTCATGCCGCAATTGGTTTCGGAAACGTTCAGGAGCTTGGCAAGAAGCCTAATTCGGGTCGGGTTTTCGTGGTTTGCGGCGGCTTTTCAGCGCCTTCTGCTCCGCCTCGGCTTTCAGCCGTTCGCGTTCGGCGTGTTCCACTTCCATCTTGTCGTCGTCACCCGGCCAAGGCTCCAGCTTCGGCATTTCGACGACGGCGCGCGGCGTCGATGGTATCTCGATGCACTCGCGATTGAAGGCTTCGAGGATGGCGAACCGGATATCGTTCTGGACACCGCCGCCGTTCAATATATCCGCAAGATAGATGCGAACCTCGAACTCCAGAGCCGCCGTGCCAAAATTGGTGAACTGAACAAACGGCTCTGGATTCTTAAGAACCATTGGATGGCTGCGCGCTATTTCAAGCAGAACTTCATGCACCCGCTTCACATCGCTGCCATAGGCAACGCCAACCTTGATCTCGACCCGGCCAAGCTTGTTGCGGTGCGTCCAGTTGCCGACGGCGCCATTGATGAGGTTGGAGTTGGGAAGGATGACCGACTGGCGCTGGAACGTCTCGATCTCGGTAGCGCGCACGCTGATCTTCCTGACGGTGCCGCTGACGTCGCCCGCCACGATCCAGTCACCGACCTTGAACGGGCGTTCGGCCAGCAGGATGAGGCCGGAGACAAAATTCGAGACGACATTCTGGAGACCAAAGCCGATACCAAGCGAAAGCGCACCTGCGACCAGAGCAAGGTTGGACAAATCTATGCCGGCTGCCGAAACGCCGACCAGTGCGGCCACCGCGACACCGGCATAGCCCACGGCCAGGCGTATGGAATTGCGCACGCCGGCGTCCACCTTGCCGCGCGCCATCACCGAGCCATCGAGCCAACCCTGGAACCAGCGGGTGAGGAAATAGCCGATGGCGAAAACGACAAGGCCGGAAAGGATGCCGGTGAAGGATATGGTCACCGAACCGATGCTGAGGCCGGTCGCCAGCTTGTAGCCCCAAGTCTGGATATCACCGGGCTGGAAACCCCACATCAACAGGATCAACGGCAGGAACACCACCACGATCAAAAGGTTGAGTGCGACGCTTACGGCAAGGCCGAGCTGATCGAGTGTGTTGTCTTCCATATTGGCGTTGGAGGTCAGCCAACGACCAGCGGACGAGCCGCCAAAACCGCCCTCCTCGCCGATCGCTTTGGCCGACAGGAAGCCGATATAGGCAGTAATCAGGATCGTGCCGGTGACGACGACCTGAAGGGAGACAAACAGCGCAAGTCCGATGTAACCGAAAAGCGCTGCGCCGATGGTAAAACCGCCGAGCAGGAAGGCACTGTAGCGCAGCCACGCCGGCCACGGTCGCCACACGCCTTCATGGGTCCTGAACGGCTTCACCAACCCCATCAGGATCAGGATCACGCCGACGATGATCGTGGCGATGAAGCTGCGGGCGATGGTCAGCGAGAGCGGCGAACCCATCTGCTCGTTGACGACTGAAAGGAAGTTGCTGATTCCGACGACGACGGCCATCGCCGTCGCCAGATGCACCAACCAACGAGCCGCGCTGGATTCGACCGGGATCAGCCGCCAGTTCGGCAAATTCGGCGCAAGTGCTGCATTTGCCAGCCTGTTGACCAAGAAGATCGTGGTCAGGATCAGCATCGCGGCACTCAGGAAAACGCCGATATCGCCACGCAGCACATTGGATGAATTGAAGAAGAAGTAGGTCGCCGAGAAGAACACCCCAACTGCGGCTGTGGGAAGCAACGTCGACCAGAACGCAACCGAGAGACGGCTGAGATAGGATGGCTCCTCCGCTGCAGGATCTGCTTCGATCAACCGGCCAAACAAGCGTTTGCCGCCAATCAACAGCACAGCCGCAGCAATCAGCGCCAGGAAGGTGGCAATCACTACGGCCTGGAATTTGAACTTGAAGGCAAACGAAATCCACGACGACAGCGAACTTACGAAGTTCCGGAATTCCTGGTTGGCGTCCGAGATCACCTCGCCGCTCAGCGCATCGGTAAGCTGACGGCGCTTGGTCAAAAGGCTGCGGAATAACTCGCTGCGCATCAAGGCGATCTTGTCGATCATCCCGTTGCTGCGAAGCGAAAGGTTTTGCGCCGCGGCAAGCACGCCATTGATCTGGGCCTTTTCGGCCGCCAGTTGACCACGCTCGGTCGTGACTATGTCAGGCTCTGGGGCTTGGCCGTCGGCGGGAGCTGGCCCCAGTTGCTCGAGCCTCGCATTGATCTCGGCAAGCCTTGGCCTGAAGGCGAGCGCGCTCTGCAGCGCCTCGCGCGATATGTCCTCAAGCCCGAGACGAATCTCGACCAGCTTGGCGTCGTCTTCCCCCTCAAGAGATATCTGCTTCTCAAAGCCATCGGCCATACGCGTAAGCGTGTCGAGGGCTTTTTGCTGTTCAGCGACAAGCGGCGTCGAGGCCGGAGCCTGGTCCTGCGCCGTTGCGGTCTGTGGCAACAGCACCGTGACCGCAAGCGTCAGGGCAACAATGTAGCGAAGCATCCGAAAGGGCATATCGAGGCTAGCGACTCGCTGACGAAACAAGGGGATGAAACACCTCCATTGATAGAGACGGGAGCTTGAAGGAGCAAGCCGCCTTGCCATAACTGCCGGAGTCGGTTTGTTGAAAAGCGGCGGCGCAATATTGGCCTTTTGAAGTTACCCTGCTCTATAGTCTGCCCGCGCACAGAACGAACAATTGGAAAACGGCGGAATATCGACGATGGCGGAATATTCGGCCTTGGCGCTGATCAAGAACGCGCTCAACGGCAACAAGGACTGGAAGCCGGCCTGGCGCAAGCCGGAGCCGAAGGCCTCCTATGATGTCATCGTCATTGGCGGCGGCGGCCACGGCTTGTCGACGGCCTACTACCTCGCCAAGGAACACGGCATCAACAATGTCGCCGTGCTTGAGAAAGGCTATCTCGGATCCGGCAATGTCGGCCGCAACACCACCGCCGTGCGCTCCAACTACCTGCTGCCCGCCAACACCCGCTTCTATGAGCATTCGATGAAGCTATGGGAAGGCTTGTCGCATGACCTCAACTACAATGTGATGTTTTCCCAGCGTGGGTGCCTGAACCTCGCTCACACCCCGGCCCAACTTGATGATTTCGCCAGGCGCGGCAATGCCATGCGCCATCTGGGCGTCGATGCCGAACTGATGACGCCGGCTGAGATATCACGGCTGATTCCCGCCATGGACGTCTCACCGGATGCCCGTTTTCCAATCTATGGCGGCCTCATGCAGCCACGCGCTGGCACGGCGCGCCACGATGCCGTCGCCTGGGGTTACGCCCGCGCCGCCGACCGCCGTGGCGTCGATATTGTCGAGAACTGCGAGGTGACCGGCTTCATTCGCGAGGGCGACCGCATCGTCGGCGTAACGACCACACGCGGTGACATCCGCGCCAGGAAGGTTGCGCTTGCAGTAGCCGGCAGCACGGGCCGCGTCATGCAGTTGGCCGGCATCGAGCGCATGCCGATAGAGAGCCACCTCTTGCAGGCCTTCGTCACCGAATCGCTGAAGCCGTTTATCGACACGGTCGTGACCTTCGGCATGGGCCACTTCTATATGTCGCAGTCCGACAAGGGCGGTCTCATCTATGGCGGCGATCTCGACGGCTACAACAGCTACGCCCAGCGCGGCAACCTGCCCATCGTGGAAGAGGTGATGGCCGAAATGCTGGCATTGTTCCCGAGCCTCGGCCCTGCGCGGGTGCTGCGGTCCTGGGGCGGCGTCTGCGACATGACCATGGACGGCTCGCCCATCATCACGACCGGCCCGTTGCCCGGCATGTATCTCAACTGCGGTTGGTGCTACGGCGGCTTCAAGGCGACGCCTGCTTCAGGTTGGTGCTTCGCCCATACGATTGCCAAGGACGAACCGCACGAGCTCAATGCCGCCTTCACGCTTGAGCGTTTCCATCACGGTGCCATCATTGACGACAAGGGCCAGGGCGCAACGCCCCGGCTGCATTAGTCCATGACCTTGGCCGAGCAAAAAGATTCGAAGCCATGCTGATCACCTGTCCATATTGCGGGCCGCGCGACGTGTCCGAATTCACCTACCAGGGTGACGGCAACCGCGAGCGCCCTGCGCCTGCTTCGCAGAACCTCGATGCTTGGAACGAGTATGTTTATGACAGGCTGAATCCGGCCGGTGACCACAACGAGGTCTGGCAGCACTCCGGCGGATGCCGGTCGCATCTCAGGGTGGTGCGCAACACGCTTACCCACGAAATCTCGAGCGTCGTATTCGCGCGCGGACATGTTCCGCACCGGTCCCCGTCCAAGCGGGGAGCCAAGGCATGAGTGCGCGCCGCGCGACTTCCGGTGGGCGCATTGACCGACTGCGCACTATCCGCTTCACCTTCGATGGCAAAGCCTTCACCGGCCACGCCGGCGACACGCTGGCCTCCGCCCTGCTCGCCAACGGCGTTACACTGTTCGGCCGTTCATTCAAATACCACCGCCCCCGCGGTGTGTTGACTGCCGGCGTCGATGAGCCGAACGCATTGGTGACAGTATTGCGAGGCGACGTGCGCGAGCCGAACGTGCCGTCAACCGCCGTCGAAATCTATGACGGCCTCGTGGCTGAAAGCCAGAACCGCTTCCCGTCTCTTAAGTGGGACGTCAGCGCCGTCAACCAGCTTGCTGGCAAGCTGATCTCGGCCGGCTTCTACTACAAGACCTTCATGGGTCCCGCGATCGGTCCCTTCAAGGGAACGCGCTTCTGGATGTTGTGCGAGCACTTCATTCGTCGCGCGGCGGGTCTTGGCCGCGCGGGCCGCGCAGCCGATCCTTCGCGCTACGAGCGCATGAATGCGTTTTGCGACGTTCTGGTGGTGGGTTCCGGGCCAGCGGGATTGATGGCGGCGGCCGCAGCAGCCGACAAGGGCGCGCGCGTGATCGTGGCCGAACTCGATGCAAGGCTTGGTGGTTCGGCCAACTGGTCGGGCGAAACCATCGACGGCATGCCCGCTGCGGAATGGGCCGCCGGTCTTGCCGAAGGCCTCAAGACCCACGCGAATATCCGTGTGTTGCCGCGAACCACTGTATGGGGCTTTTACGACGGCAACACGCTTGCCGCGCTTGAGCGCGTCACCGATCACAAGGAGCGGCCCGGCAAGGGCGAGCCGCGCCATCGTCATTGGGTCATCCGGACCAAGAAGGTGGTGCTGGCGACCGGTGCCATGGAACGGCCGTTGATATTCCCAGGCAACGACAGGCCAGGTGTCATGCTGGCAAGTGCAGCACGGCGTTATGCCAACGAATTCGGCGTTCTGGCTGGCAGCAAGGTGGCGCTTTTCACCAACAACGACAACGCCTACCACGCTGCCGTTGCGCTGCAGAAGGCCGGGGCTGGTATCGCCGCGATCATCGACGTGCGCGCAAATATTTCCGATGCCATGCGCAATCTGGCCAGCGACGCGGGTGCGCAGATCCACACGGGTCACGCCGTCGTTGCAACCGATGGCAGCACAGCAGTTGCCGGCGTCAAGGTCCAGCGGTTCGACGCCACGAACGGCAGCTTGAGCGGTGAAGCGCGCACCATTCAGGCCGATTGCCTGTTGATGTCGGGTGGCTGGTCGCCGGCGATCCATCTCGCCAGCCAGGCGGGCGCAAAAGCCCGGTGGGACAACGAACTGCAAGCGTTCCTGCCGCCCGAGCCAACGCAAAGCTGGATCGGCGCCGGCGCCTTCAACGGCAGCTTCTCCACCACGGAGGCAATCGCCGAAGGCCATGCTGCGGGACTTGCGGCAGCGGGCGCAAAGGCCGCTGCCAATGACGATTTGCCCGTTGCCGATGCCGTTGCCGGCGATCCTGCGCCAGCGCCGGTGTTCGAGATCCGGGCCAACGGCAAAAGCTTCGTCGACTTCCAGCACGATGTCACTTCCGAAGATGTGCGTCTGGCTCACCGCGAAGGCTTCGTCTCGGTCGAGCACCTGAAGCGCTACACCACCCTTGGCATGGCGACTGATCAGGGCAAGACCTCGAATATCCCCGGCCTCGCCATAATGGCCGCAGCGCTCGGAAAGCCGATTCCCGAAGTCGGCACCACGCGGTTCCGCCCACCCTTCGCGCCGGTGTCGATCGGCTCGCTCGCGGCGGAACGGTATGGCGACATCCGCCCCGAGCGGTTGACGCCGATGCACGACTGGCATGTCGCAAATGGCGCGAGCTTCTATGCGGCAGGTCTCTGGCACCGCCCGATGATCTATGGTCATGCCGGTGAAGCGATCGAGCAAGCCTATGTGCGCGAGGCCAAGGCCACGCGTGAAACCGCCGGCATCGTCGACGTCTCCACGCTCGGCAAGATCGCCGTGCAAGGGCCGGACGCCGCCGAATTCCTCGACCGCGTCTACACCAACATGTTCTCCACGCTCGCCATCGGCAAGGCTCGCTACGGACTGATGCTGCGCGAAGACGGCATCGCGATGGATGACGGAACAACCTGGCGTCTGGGAAAGAACGATTTCCTCATGACCACCACCACCGCCAACGCGGGCAAGGTCATGCAGCATCTGGAATATTTCCTCGACATGATCTGGCCGGATCTCAAGGTCACCCTGACCTCCGTCACCGACCAGTGGGCAGGTGCGGCAATCGGCGGGCCGAAAGCCCGGGACATACTGGCAAGCTGCGTCAAGGGAACGCCCGTCGACAACGCCGCCCTTCCCTTCATGGGAATTGTCCACGGCAAGATTGCCGATGTCCCGGTGATGATCTGCCGTCTTTCCTTCTCCGGCGAGATGGCCTTTGAAGTCTACTCCGGCGCCGACTACGGCACCCATGTCTGGCAAGCCCTCATTAATGCCGGCAAGCCGTTCGGGCTGGTTCCTTACGGGCTGGAAGCGCTAGGTACGATGCGCATCGAAAAGGGTCACGTGACCGGCGCGGAAATCGACGGGCGAACGACCGCGCGCGACCTGCATCTCGACTGGATGCTATCGTCCAAGAAGCCGTTCATCGGTTCGGCGATGATGGACCGCAACGGCCTCACCTCGTCAGACCGCCTGCAATTGGTCGGCCTGCTCTCGCTTGACAACCGCCCGTTCAATGGCGGTGCGCATATCGTTGAAGAACTGGACGAGCGGAACCCGCATGGCTCCATTGGGCACATAACGGCGGCCTGCTACTCGCCCGCACTCGGCAGGTACATTGCGCTCGCCTTGGTCAAGGGCGGAAAGGCACGCCACGGCAGCCGTGCTTTCGTCTCCGACCCGCTGCGCAAGCGCTTCGGACCTGTCCAGATCGTCAGCCACCACTTCTATGACCCGGAAGGGAGCCGCATGCATGGCTGAGCGCTTGTCACCACTGGAGCCTGTTCTGCGTCCGGGTTCGCACGGCCAGTTCGAAAACGGCGTTGGCGTGGTGCTGTCCGAGATCGCACCCGGCTCCATTGTTCAACTGGCCGCTTGGCCCGGCCAGGAAAAAGCGATCATCGCAGCTATCAAGAAGGTCACCGGCCTTGCGTTGCCGGACGGCGCGGGTGGCGGTGTCGCGAACGGTTCAAAAGCCGCCTTTGGCTTCGCGCCGGCCAAATTCATGGTCGTGGACGACGTCGAAAGCATCTCCGAGGCTCTCACCAAGGCCGTGTCGCCGGAAATCGGGACGGTTACCGACCTTTCACATGGCCGCACTGCCATTCGCATCAGCGGCGCCAAGGCGGCATGGGTGCTCGCCAAGTTCTTCGCCATCGACTTCTCGCTCGTCGCCTTTCCCGTTGGCGCAGGGCGTTCTACGGTGCACCACGACATCTTCTCCCAGATCCAGCGCTCCGCCCCTGATCAGTTCGATGTCTACGTGTTCCGCTCCTTCGCCCGCAGCTTCTGGCACGCACTTTGCCGTGCCAGCGAGGAAGTCGGCTACGAAGTAAGATAAGTACCCCCTCGATCAGTTTTGCATGGGTCAGACCACCGTCTGGCCCATGAAATTTTTCTTGATTCCTTCATGAGATTCCCATCTCATGAAAACACAGGTCATTTTTTCATGAGCTTCCCCGTTTCCATCAAGGTCGTCACCGTGCCATCGACAGCAATCGCCATTGAGCCAGAAAGCCAGGAAGGCGAACGCCTTCTCGCCAGCGACATTCGTGCGCTGCGCAAGGCGCGAAGCTTGACGCTCGCCGAAGTGGCTTTGAAGCTTGGCCGTTCGATCGGCTGGCTGAGCCAGGTTGAGCGCGGCATGTCGATCCCTTCGCTTGGCGATCTGCGCGCTTTTGCAGAACTGTTCGAAGTCCCGGTCAGTCTTTTCTTCAGTCACGACGTTCCCGATGAAAGCGAGCGCGGCTTGATCGTGCGCGCGGAGCGCCGCCGGTCACTGGGAACAAGCGAAACCGGGCTGGTTGAAGAGCTCCTCTCGCCGGACCTTGGCGGCAGCTTCGAGATGCTGCGTTCGGTCTTTGCGCCGGGTGCGGAGCTGCGCGAGCCGTCGCTACGCCCCACGGAAGAAGCAGGCTACGTCGTCTCGGGTATTTTCGAACTGGAGATTGCCGGCGATTGGCATCGGCTGGAAGTCGGCGACAGCTTCCGCTTCGAGCACAAGCCGTTCCGTTGGCGCAATCCAGGCACCGAACCGGCTGTGGTGATCTGGACCGTTTCACCGCCGGTTTATTGAAGCGGATTTGGGAGGGTTGAATGGCTGATTTTCCAAAAACAGCGCGCGTGGTGATCATCGGCGGCGGTGCGGTTGGCACCTCCTCGCTCTACCATCTTGCCCAGGCCGGATGGACGGACTGCGTGCTTCTGGAGAAGAACGAACTTACCTCCGGCTCAACATGGCACGCGGCAGGCAATGTCCCGACGTTTTCGACCTCTTGGTCGTTGATGAACATGCAGCGCTATTCGACCGAGCTCTACCGCGGGCTTGGCACGGCGGTCGACTATCCGATGAATTACCACGTTACCGGTTCGCTGAGGCTTGCGCATGGCAAGGAGCGCATGCGCGAATTCCAGCGCGCCAAGGGCATGGGCCGCTATCAGGGCATGGATATTGAGGTCGTCGGCACCGACGAGATCAAATCCCGTTATCCATTCATCGACACACAAGACCTGCTGGGTGCGCTGTACGACCCAAGCGACGGCGACATCGACCCGGCCCAGCTTACACAGGCGCTGGCCAAGGGCGCCCGCGACATGGGCGCTAAGATCATCCGCTTCTGCCCCGTCACCGGCGTGCGTCGCGACAAGGGCGAATGGGTCGTAGAGACCACACAAGGCGAAATCCGCTGCGAGATCGTCGTCAATGCGGCAGGCTATCGTGCAGCCGAAGTCGGCAAGATGTTTGGCCGCAAGGTGCCGATGATGGTGATGAGCCATCAATACATCCTGTTCGAAGAGATCCCCGAACTCGCCGCATGGTCGAGGGAAGCCGGCCACAAGCTGCCGCTGCTGCGCGACGTCGACACCTCATGGTATCTGAGGCAAGAGAAGAACGGCATGAATCTCGGCCCTTACGAGCGCAATTGCCGCGCGCATTGGGCGAGTGCCGACGATCTGATGCCGGATGACTTTTCCTTCCAGCTTTTCCCGGATGATCTCGACCGGCTCGAACATTATCTGGCCGACGCGGTGTCCCGCGTGCCGATCCTCGGCACTGCCGGCCTGTCCAAGGTCATCAATGGCCCGATCCCTTACGCCCCGGACGGCAACCCGCTGATCGGGCCGATGCCGGGCGTGCCCAACGCATTCGAGGCTTGCGTCTTCACCTTCGGCATTGCCCAGGCCGGCGGCGCAGGCAAGGTGCTGGCTGAATGGGTCACCGAAGGCCAGACGGAATGGGACATGTGGTCGTGCGATCCGCGCCGGTTCACGCCGTTTGCCTCCGACCCCGCTTACGCCGTCGCCAAGGGCAAGGAAGTCTACGGCCACGAATATGCCATCTACTTCCCGCGCCACGCTTGGCCGGCAGCACGTGACCGCAAGCTCTCGCCGATCCACGACCGCATCAAGGCGCTCGGCGCGCAGTTCGGCGCAGCCAACGGGTGGGAGCGCGCCAATTGGTACGCACATCCGGGTGACGACACGTCCGAGGAGGCAACCCAAACCTTCCGCCGTGAAGGCCCATGGCAAAAGCGCATTCGTGAGGAGTGCCTCGCCGTGCGCGACGCAGCCGGCATCCTCGATTTGCCCGGTTTCTCGCGTTTCGAATTGGAGGGGCCGGGTGCTACCGAATGGCTGAGCACCCAGATCACTGGTTCCGTGCCGAA
Source organism: Mesorhizobium sp. FG116 (assembly GCF_057809835.1). NCBI lineage: Bacteria > Pseudomonadati > Pseudomonadota > Alphaproteobacteria > Hyphomicrobiales > Phyllobacteriaceae > Mesorhizobium > Mesorhizobium sp. FG116. The sequence goes on along the minus strand of NZ_JBMDKS010000007.1, from coordinate 85,883 downwards.
GCCGGGGCGCATCGGCCTCGCCTATTTCGCTGACGACAAGGGTCGCATCGTCACCGAAATGTCGGTCGTGCGCCATTCCGAAGATGCGATGACGTTGATCACGGCAGCCGTCGCGCAACTGCACGATTTCGAATGGCTGAAGCGTCATATGCCTGATGATGCGCCGTTCACCCTCACCGACCGGACGGAAGAGTATTCGACGCAAATCCTGTCTGGCCCGAAGTCGCGCGAAATCCTTGCCGAAGTCTGCGCAGCAGATCTTGCCATGCCTTGGCTGACCCATCAGGAAACAGCCATTGCGGGCCGCGCGGTGCGCCTGATCCGCGTCTCGTTCGCGGGCGAACTCGGCTGGGAAATCCACTCGAAGGTAGCCGACACGCCCGCTGTTTTCGACGCGATCTGGCAGGCCGGCCAAAAGCACGGCCTGAAGCCCTTTGGCATGTTCGCGCTCGACTCGCTCCGGCTGGAGAAAGGCTACCGCGCCTGGAAGCAGGACCTTTCGACCGACTATTCGGCACTTCAGGGCGGCATGGAGCGCTTTGTTCGTTGGCAGAAGCCCGATTTCAGGGGCAAGACCGCGCTCGCAAACGAGAAGCAGCAGGGCGTCTCCAAGCGCTTTGTCACGCTGATAGTCGAAGGCCCCGGCGAATGCGATGCGCCTTACATGTCGACGCTCTGGCATGACGGCAAGATTGTCGGCGAAACGCTGTCAGGAGGCTGGGGTCACCGGATAGACAAATCAATCGCGTTGGGCATGCTGCGCGCAGACCTCACCGAACCGGGAAGCACCGTCGAGATCGAAATCTTCGGTGATCGCTTCAAGGCCATCGTCCAGAAGGACGAGCCGCTTTGGGACCCGGACAATCAAAGATTGAAAGCCTGATCCATGCCCAAACCTTCAAACCGCATCTCCGGCATCATTCCATCCGGCAAGGATGGCTGGGAAGTTCACTTTGCCGCATGGACCCGCAAGCAGGCTGGCGAAGACATCATCATGCTGTCGGTCGGCGACCATGACTTCCATACACCAAGCGAGACCGTGGAGGCCTGCGTCAGCTCGGTGCGCGCCGGCCACCACCACTACACCCAGCTTCCCGGCATTCCCGCACTGCGCGCCGCCATGGCCAAGCTGTCTACCCGCTGCACCGGCGTTGAGACCTCACCCAACGAGGTGATCGCCACGCCCGGAGGGCAAGCGGCCCTTTATGCTGCTGTGCAAGGCACCATCGATCAGGGCGGGCACGCCATCGTAGTCGCGCCTTACTATGCTACCTACCCCGGCACATTCCGGTCGGCCGGTGCGGATTTCACCGTCGTTGAAACGCGCGCCGAAGACGGCTTCCAGCCTGACGCCACAGCAATCGAAAAGGCCGTAAGGCCAAATACGCGCGCCATCCTCATCAACTCCCCGAACAATCCAACAGGCGCGGTCTACACCCGCAAATCCTTGGAAGGCATCGCCGACGTCTGCCGTCGTCATGACCTGTGGCTGTTTTCCGACGAAGTCTATTGGACGCTGAGTGGCAGCGAACACCTTTCGCCTCGCGCGCTGCCCGGCATGGCCGAACGCACTCTGGTCATCAATTCGATGTCGAAGAGCCACGGCATGACCGGATGGCGCGTCGGCTGGCTGACAGGTCCCGAACATATCATCACCCTACTCATCGACCTCAACCTCGTTTCCACCTACGGCATGCCGGACTTCATCTCGCGCGCTGCCGTCGAGGCAATCGAGAATGACTACGGCGTGGCAGAGATCGCCCGGCTTTATGAGGGCCGCCGCAATCTGTTCATCGACGCCATGCACGGCATGAACGACGTTACCGTACGCGGCTCGGAAGGCGGCATGTACGTGATGCTCGACATCAGCGCCGTTGAGCCTGACGACGAAAAATTTGCTTGGGCCTTCCTTGAAGCGGAAAAGGTCGGAATCATGCCGGGGTCGAGCTTCGGTGACGCCGCTGCCGGCCATCTGCGCATCAGCATGTGCCAGCCGGAGCCTGTGCTTCTGGAGGCTGCGCGCCGCCTTCGCCACTTCATTTCAATCTATCGTCGCGAGGCGGCATGAACGCTCAGTCTGCAAAGCCGCTGCCGTCGAAGGCACGCGCCGTCATAATCGGCGGCGGCGTTTCCGGTTGCTCCGTCGCCTACCATCTGGCCAAGCTTGGCTGGACCGACATAGTCCTTCTGGAGCGCAAGCAGCTCACTTGCGGCACGACATGGCATGCGGCAGGCCTCATCGGTCAGTTGCGCGGCTCGCAGAACATGACGCGCCTGGCGAAATATTCCGCCGACCTCTACGTCAAGCTCGAGGAAGAAACCGGCGTCGGCACCGGCATGCGGCAGGTCGGCTCGATCACCGTGGCGTTGACCGAGGAGCGCAAGCACGAAATCTACCGGCAGGCCACCGTTGCCCGCGCCTTCGATGTCGATGTGCGTGAAATCTCGCCCACAGAGGTCAAGCAGATGTACCCGCATCTCAACACCTCGGACGTCGTAGGAGCCGTGCATCTGCCGCTCGACGGCCAATGCGACCCGGCCAACATCGCAATGGCGCTTGCCAAAGGTGCGCGCCAGCGCGGTGCAAAGGTCGTCGAAGGGGTCAAGGTCACCAAGATCCACACGAGAAATGGACGCGTCAGCGGCGTATCGTGGGCTCAGGGCGACGACCAGGGAACGATCGAAACCGATATCGTCATCAACTGCGCCGGCATGTGGGCGCGGGAACTCGGCCAGCAGAACGGCGTCAACATCCCGCTTCACGCCTGCGAACACTTCTACCTCGTCACCGAGCCGATTCCCGGCCTATCCCGACTGCCGGTGCTGCGTGTTCCCGACGAGTGCGCCTACTACAAGGAAGACGCCGGCAAGATGATGCTGGGGGCCTTTGAGCCGGTCGCCAAACCCTGGGGAATGAACGGGATCAGCGAAGATTTCTGCTTCGACCAGTTGCCGGAGGACATGGATCACTTCTCGCCAATCCTCGAAATGGGCATCAACCGCATGCCGATGCTGGAAACGGCCGGCATACATACGTTTTTCAACGGTCCGGAAAGCTTCACCCCCGACGACCGCTACTACCTCGGCGAAGCCCCGGAACTCGCCGGCTATTGGGTCGCGGCGGGCTACAACTCCATCGGCATCGTCTCGTCCGGCGGCGCCGGCATGGCGCTGGCGCAATGGATCAATGACGGCGAAGCGCCTTTCGATCTCTGGGAAGTCGATATCCGCCGCATGCAGCCTTTCCAGAAGAACCGCCGATATCTGAAGGAGCGCGTCAGCGAAACGCTCGGACTACTCTATGCAGATCATTTCCCTTATCGGCAGGTGACGACTGCACGGGGCGTCCGTCGCTCACCGCTGCATGAGCATCTGAAGGCGCGAGGTGCAGTCTTCGGAGAGGTTGCCGGCTGGGAGCGTGCCAACTGGTTCGCGCGGGACGGCCAGGAACGCGAATACCGCTATTCCTGGAAGCGGCAGAACTGGTTCGACAATCAGCGCGACGAGCATCTGGCCGTTCGCAATGGCGTCGGCCTCTTCGACATGACGTCCTTCGGCAAGATCAGGGTCGAGGGTCGCGACGCCTGCGCGTTCCTGCAGCGGCTCTGCGCCAATGACCTCGATGTCGAGCCGGGTCGCATCGTCTACACGCAGATGCTCAATCAGCGCGGCGGCATCGAGAGCGACCTCACAGTAACCCGGCTTTCCGAAACCGCCTTTTTCCTCGTCGTTCCGGGGGCAACCCTGCAGCGCGATCTTGCTTGGCTGAGAAAGCATCTGCGCGATGAGTTTGTCGTCATCACCAATGTCACCGCAGCGGAAAGTGTCCTCTGCCTCATGGGCCCTCGCTCCCGCGACGTGATTCAAAAGGTGAGCCCGAACGATTTCTCCAACGAAAACAATCCATTTGGAACGTTTCAGGAGATAGAAATCGGCCTCGGCACAGCTCGCGCTCACCGCGTCACCTATGTCGGAGAACTCGGCTGGGAACTCTATGTGCCAACCGATCAATCCGCACACGTGTTCGAGGAAATCGAGACGGCCGGAGCGGATCTAGGCTTGAAACTCTGCGGCCTGCACACACTGGATTCCTGCCGCATCGAAAAGGCCTTCCGCCATTTCGGCCACGACATCACAGATGAGGACCACGTCCTGGAAGCGGGTCTTGGCTTTGCCGTCAAGACCGCGAAAGCCGACTTCATCGGGCGCGACGCGGTCATGCGCAAAAAGGAATCCGGCCTGTCGCGCAGGCTCGTTCAGTTTAGGCTGAAAAGCCCTGAGCCGCTCTTGTTCCACAACGAGGCCATCGTGCGTGACAGCAAGATTGTCGGCACCATTACCAGCGGCAATTACGGCCACCATCTCGGCGGTGCGATCGGATTGGGTTACGTGCCAAGCGCCGGCGAAAGCGAAACTGATCTACTCGCCTCATCCTACGAGATTGAAATCGCAGGCGAGCGCTTCGCGGCCGAAGCGTCGCTGAAGCCCATATACGACCCGAAATCTGAACGCGTGCGGCAATAGCCTTTCCCCTCGCCCTGCCGGCTGGAAACAGATAAAACTCGCGGCAGAGCAAACAACAGTGCCGGAATGCGACATGGGCGGGACAACAAGGCGAGCTTGGTGGGGCGACTTCAAAGCGGCCGATTTTGCGCATATTGATCCTGAGGCGACCATCGCTGTATTGCCCGTTGCCGCAATCGAACAGCACGGCCCGCATCTGCCGATCTCGACCGACACGGCTATCATGACCGGAATGCTGGAAACGGTGGTTTCGCGGCTGCCCGACAACCTCGATGTGCGCATCTTGCCGATTCAGGCGGTCGGGAAATCCGACGAGCACGTTTACGCACCGGGCACGCTGACTTTTTCTCCAGCCACCTTGATCGAGGCGTGGACGGAACTCGGCGCGTCCGTGGCCCGCGCCGGCGTCAAGAAGCTGGTTTTCGTGAACTCGCACGGCGGCAACGAAGACATCGTCAGCATTGTCGCCCGCAACCTTCGTGTCCGCTTCGACATGTTGGCCGTCAAGACAAGCTGGGAACGGTTCGGTCGCCCTGAAGGCCTCTTCAGTGATCTTGAAGTGCGGCAAGGCATCCATGGCGGCGATATTGAAACGTCGCTCATGCTACATTTCAGGCCTGAACTCGTAGACATGCGCAAAGCCGAGAATTTCACTTCTCGCACGGCACAGGCCGAGCGCGAATTCGATCTGTTGAAGCCGCAAAGCCCGCATGCCTTCGCCTGGATCGCAACCGACCTCAACCCGAACGGCGTTGTCGGCGACGCAGCAGCCGCCACTGCGGACAAAGGTCGCCAGACCGCCGAGCATCAAGCGGCAGGTTTCGTCACCTTGCTGCACGACGTACGCAAAGCGAAGCTTTCCGACTGGCTCTCCTAACCGGTCAGCTAGGCATCAAGCGGCAATTCAAACGGCGTTCCCTCGAACGCGTCGGCCCCTCGGCCGATACCCTTGATGGCTTCGATCATTCTCCCCTGACGTCCCAACAGCACGTCTGCAACGGCTATGAGTCTGGGGTTGGGTGTTGCTGAGGGCGATAGCCAGCGCAGCGTTGCCGCCAACTCTTTCTCGTCTCGTTCAGGCCTGAGCGCGGAGGTGATGATGTAGGCTGCCGCGGTGGAGCGGCTTATCCCGGCATAGCAGTGAACGACCAACGGACGTGCACGATCCCAGCCATGTGCGAAATCGAGCAAGTTGCGCACATGACTTTCGCCGGGCAGAGTCATGCCGCTCTGCGCTTCCGCAATATCGTTCATCTCGAGATAGAGATGGTTTTCGGTCGTTATAGACACCGGCCGCGTCATCAACGTCCCCGCAGTCAAAAGCGAGACAACACGCTCAGCCCCGACGCGGGAAACCGTATCTTCCAATTTCGACAGTGAGCAAACGTGGATCAAAGATTCACTCATGCCTTTTCCACCTCGGACCATGCGGAGAGCGCCGACTCCAGGCGCTTCCACTCTTCCTCGCTGCCGGGCAATCCGATGCGCAGCACATTCGGGCGGTCGGCAAAATGGCGAAGCAGGATACCGCGCTCGCCCAGTGCGGAAAACAGCGATCCGGCCCGATCAAAATCGATGTATCGGAAAAGCGACGTGCCTCCTGACACCCGCACGCCGTGGAAATCCAGTAAACCGTCCAGCCGAGCCGCTTCCACGCCCAACCTTGCCCTCATTGCGTCCTGCCATCCGCTGTCGCCCAGAGCCCGCACACCATATTCCAGCGCCGGTCCCGCCACCGCCCACGGCCCAAGCTGAGCAGCCAGCCGGCTGGCTATCGTTTCACAAGCCAAGGCAAAGCCCAGCCGCACGCCTGCCAAGCCGAAGAACTTGCCGAAGGATCGCAACACGACCACGCCGCCCTGCCCCACGTCGCCTGCGATGCTCTGTTCGCGCGGCCCCACATCCATGAAAGCTTCATCTACCACCAGCAGACCACCCTTGGCGCGCAGCGACGCGGCAAGCTCCAGAAGCCGTTCGCGCTCGATCACCCGGCCATCCGGATTGTTCGGGTTGACGACGATGGCAAGGTCGGCATCGTGCAATTCGTCGAACCGGGAAACTTCCTCGACCTTGTGACCGGCAATGCCAGCCGCGCGCGCATGTTCGGCGTAGGTCGGCCCGAGCACGCGGGCCGTTCCCGGTGCAACGAGCGATGCCACACGCGGCAACAATATCTGAGTACCCGGTCCAGCTACCACTTGCGCCGCGGATCGAACGCCATACGCAACCGCAGCAACCGCTGCCAAGTCATCGGCACGCGCCTGCTCCGGCAGCCGCGACAATGCTGTGGCGGGCATATCGAAAAGCGGATAGGAGTGCGGATTGATCCCGGTAGAAAGGTCGACGAACGGTTCCGGCGCTTGCGGAAACAGCGCCTTGGCCCGACCGAGGCTTCCGCCATGATCGACCGCCGCAGCCACTTCGTCCGGAATTTCCATGTCGGTCCTGATTGCCTTCATTTCACTGGTCGTCGAATTGCCGTTCGGATATCCGGATCGAATCTATCGCGCGATCGGTCACCCGGTCACATGGATCGGCAAGCTGATATCCTTTCTCGATACGCGGCTCAACCGCGCCTCTCAGCCCGACACCACGCGTCGCCTGTGGGGAATTGCGGCGCTTGTCATCCTGATCCTGATCCCTGCATTAGCCGCATTTGCGATCTGCCTCATCCTTGGCGAAAGCGCGCTGGCTTTGCTGCTCATCGCCATTCTTGGCAGTTCGCTCCTCTCACAGCGCAGCCTCGCCGCACACGTGGAGGCGGTAGCCACAGCGCTGGAGACCGGCGGACTGGAAGGCGGGCGCAAGGCGGTTTCGATGATCGTCGGCCGGGACCCTGAAAAACTTGACGAAGCCGGCGTAAGCCGCGCTGCCATCGAGAGCCTTGCCGAGAATTTTTCCGACGGCATCGTCGCACCCGCCTTCTGGCTGGGTGCTGGCGGATTGGTTGGCGGCGTTGCCTACAAAGCCGTCAACACAGCCGATTCCATGATTGGCCACCGCACCCCTCGCCACGAGGCGTTCGGCTGGGCGGCAGCGCGGTTCGATGACCTCATCAACTTGCCGGCTTCGCGCCTCACGGCCCTGCTCATCGTGATTGCAGCTCATTTCGTGAAGGACGCCGACCCGAAGCGCGCAAGGGATGCCGTGTGGCGCGATGCCGGCAAGCATCGTTCGCCAAACGCCGGCTGGCCGGAATCTGCCATGGCAGGTGCTCTTGGGTTGGCGCTCGCCGGTCCCCGCACATATGGCGGCTTGATGGTCGACGACGCCTTCATGGGCGAAGGCGGCAGGCGCGAGGCGACCAGCGCGGATATCAGGCGTGCGCTTAGCCTTTACCGAATGGCCGATGCGCTGCTGATCGTCCTGTTCGCCATTCTTTCAGCGCTGATACTGATCTAGCCGCCCGCTCAAAACTCGATGCCTTGCTGGGCTTTGACGCCCGCTGCGAAATGGTGCTTGGTCGAGCCCATTTCAGTCACCAGGTCTGCCGCCTCGACCAATGCCGGCTTGGCGTTGCGACCGGTAATCACCACGTGCAGCCCTTCACGCCGCGCCTTGAGAGCTGCAATCACCTTGTCGAGGTCAAGATACTCGTAGCGCAGCGCGATGTTCAGCTCATCGAGCACCAACAGGCTGATCGTCGGGTCGGCCATTAGCTCAAGCGTTTTCTCCCATGCCGCTTCAGCCGCGGCAATATCGCGCTTCAGATCCTGAGTTTCCCAAGTGAATCCCTCGCCCATCGTGTGCCACGAAACGCGGTCTCCGAACGCCGCGAGCGCATCTTTTTCGCCCGTATGCCAGGCACCCTTGATATACTGGACAACGCCAACCCGCTTGCCATAGCCGAGCATCCGCAAGGCCAGGCCGAACGCTGCCGTCGACTTGCCCTTGCCGGGACCGGTATTGACAATCAACAGCCCCTTTTCGATCGTTTTCCCAGCAACTTCCGCGTCCTGCACGGCCTTGCGCTTGGCCATCTTTGCGCGGTGACGTTCCGCTTCCTTGTCGTCGATGGTCGGGTCTTGAATTTCCGTCATGTCATTTCACCTTGAGCGGCAATCCCGCCACCATAAGAAGCACCGTATCGGCAACTGCGGCCATCTTCTGATTCAGCCGCCCTGCTTCGTCGCGAAATTGCCTGGCCAAGGCATTGTCGGGCACGATGCCTTGCCCGACTTCATTGGAGACAACGAACCACGGCCCGCGTGGGCGGGCCAGAACGTCGGCCAGTCGCGTCGATTCGGCCTCGAGATCGTGCTCCGCCAGCATATGATTGGTCAGCCATAGTGTCAGGCAGTCAATCAAAATGGGTTGGTCGTCTGGCAGCGCCGCGATTGCACCCACCAGATCGAGCGGCGCATCCACCGTCAGCCAACCTTCACCGCGCCGCGAGCGGTGCAGGGCAATGCGCTCGCGCATTTCATCGTCATAGGCTTCCGCAGTCGCAATATAGGTCCATGGCCGCGGCAAGGTCGTCAGCAACTCCTCGGCGTGCCTGCTCTTGCCCGACCGCGCGCCCCCGATGATGAATGTCAGGCTTTTCATGCTGGCGACCATATCTCCGTATTTCCACGCAGGCCGCCTTTCTCCTAACGGAAAGATGTCGCTCGCGCCAAACCGAATTGCGACTCCCGGTGCGGCGCACCCGTCGCTACAAGCCAATGATTGACAAATGCGCCTGTCGGGTGTGGGCTCTGGAAAGAGGGTTGTTCCATGCAGCCAAGCCCAAGCGAACGCAATCCGTACAACGGCCTGACGCGTCTTGAACCCACCTTGCCGTCGGCGAGTTATTGGGACGAAGCCAGCTACAGCCGGGATCTTGAAGCGATCTGGTATCGCAACTGGATTTTCGCTTGCCGTGAAGCGGATCTTGCCGAGCCGCTCGCCTTTCGCCGATTCCGCATAGGGGCGCAGGAGATATTCATTCTGCGCGACGAAACAGGCACGCTGCGCGCCTTTTTCAACACCTGTCGCCACCGCGGGTCGCAGCTTTGCAGGCGGGAGTCCGGACGTCTCAAGGCAAGGCTGATCACCTGCCCTTACCACGCCTGGGGCTACACATTGCAGGGCAACCTTGCGCGCGTACCTTCAAAAGCCTTGCCGGACGGCTTCGATAAGGCAGACTATCCGCTCTACCCCGTCGCGCTGACGATCTGGCGCGGCTTTGTCTTCGTCAATCTGGCAGAGACCCCGGAGGCTTCGGCACAAACCCTCTTTGATCCGGCCTCGGGCGATCTCACCAACTGGCCCTTGGAGGATCTGGTAAGCGGCCATGCCTTCACAAAGGTGATGAACTGCAACTGGAAGGTCTTCTGGGAGAACTTCAACGAGTGCCTTCACTGTCCGGGCGTTCACAAGGACCTGTCCAAACTTGTGCCAATCTATGGCCGTGGCCTGATGACCCGCCAGGATGACCCGGAATGGATGCATCATGCAGACAACGACGCGCCTGAATTTTCAGGAAAATTGCGGCCCGGCGCCGAAACGTGGTCGCGCGATGGTATTGCGCACGGTCCCGTTTTCAGCGGCCTGACAGATGCCGATCGCGAAGCAGGCCAGACCTATGTCACCAGCCTGCCGTCCATGTTCGTTGTAGGCCACGTTGACTATGTCCGCGTCGTGCGCCTTGTTCCGCTCGGGCCGGAACAGACGGAACTGACCGCCGAGTGGCTGTTCCTTCCGGAAGCTGTGGCAGCCCCCCAGTCCGACATCGACAACATCATCGCCTTCGGAAAACAGGTGCTGGAAGAAGACGCCGCCATCTGTGAAACGAACCAGCTCGGCCTGCGCGCGAGGCCGCACAGGGCGGGCGTGCTCATGCCCGAAGAGTATGAACTGGCACGCTTCCACGCCTGGGTGAAAGAGCAGCACGCAGCCGCTGGTGCATAGCGAAGAGGCCTACATCGACTTCGGAACGTAGCGCCACGTGACGATGCCACACACCACCATAAGACAACCAAGCGTTACGAACACCGACCCCAGTCCGAAAAACGTCAGCACGACCGAATAGACCATCGGCGGAGTAAGCTCGGAAAAATCCAGATAGGTGCGGTAGACCGCCGCCATCTGTGGGCGTTCGTAAGAGTGAACCGATCGCATGAAAACGGTCGAGCCGAGCGCATCAAGCGCGATGGTGAAAAAAGCCCCGCACAACAACAGCGCGCCCGTAAGAAGTGGCGCCGCCGTGCCCACCGCACCGGCGGCAAAAAGGGCGATCGCCATGGCAATGAAGGCGAGCGTCATCGTGGGGCGCGCGCCGAAACGCTTGCCGGCCTTGCCCCAGAAGATCGCCATGAACAGCAAGGCATTGCCCGCCGATATCAGCAGGCCGCCGGCTATCTCGCCCTGTCCGGCAATGACCATGAACAACGGGCCATAGACGAAGAAAGTCGTCCAGAAGCATGACCGTCCAAATGCAATCAGCCAGGCCAGCCGCAGACGGGGTTGCGAAATGAAGCGGCCTATATTGGCAAGCGGATTGACGGCACGGCTCTTGCCGGCCGCGATAAGCGGATTGTCGCTCAGCCGGTAGAACCAGAACAGGCCAAGCAGCACGAAGGCGAAGATCGCCACCGCACCATGGGCCGCGTAAATCCCAAAGTGAGTATAGAGGAAAATGCCCATGGTCGGACCTCCGGTCCAAGCCACCATCGACCACGCCATCCGGAGCGATTCGGATCGCATGAAGTCGGTCTTGCGAATATGGTCCATGATGTAGAGGTTGAGCGTTATCGATAGCGCACTCGCCCCCATCACCCTGCATAGCATTCCGAGCATCTGGCCCGCCAGAGTGTGCGTGACGAAGAACAGCGAGCCGAAGGCGAGCAGGCAAGCCCCGGCCGTGTAGACCCAACGCCTGGCAAACCGCCTGATCAGCACCGGCATGAACAGCGTGACCGACAATCCCAACAACGAGACGACCGTGTAGAGTATCGATACGGTCTGCTCGTTTTGCAGGATTTCATACGCCTGGATCGGGATGACGCTCGAGACCGTGGCGCGGGCAAAAGACTCGGTGGCATAAAGCGACGCAAACGTGCGTGCCCCGGCGGGACGCACCGCCGAGAGCCACATAGGATGCCGCACGTGGGTACCCATAGACTCCTCCGAGGCCGAATCCATTGGCGGGATTCGCTTGGGCAAATCTGCAATTGCGAGTGCAGTGCCAGTAGCAGGAAATCGACACCCCGAAGCCGAAAAACGAAGCCGACCAAAGGCTTTCCTTCACTGGACCAACTGGTTGGGCGCTCCATTTCTGCTGCTTCGGCTCAGAAAGCCGTGATAGGGAGTTAGGGTCAGAACTTCAGGGACGACCAAGGCAGGACACGCATGACTGAAGCAATGGTAGATACAGTCAACGTGCCACGACGGCGCATCATTGCCATAGACGTCGCACGCGGTGTCGCCCTGCTGGCCATGGCGAGCTACCATTTCACCTGGGATCTCGAGTTTTTCGGCTACGCTCCGGCAGGCTTGACTGAGTTCGGTGGCTGGAAACTCTACGCTCGCAGCATCGCCTCAACATTCCTGTTCCTCGTCGGCGTCAGCCTCGTTCTGGCGCACGCGCGTGGCATTCGCTGGAACGGATTCTGGAAGCGTTTTGCCATGGTCGCAGCAGCCGCACTGGCGATTACCGCTGCCACCTACTTCGCCACGCCAAATGCCTTCATCTTCTTCGGCATCCTGCACCAGATCGCGCTGGCCAGCCTGCTCGGCCTCGCATTTCTGCGCTTGCCTGCATTGGCCACCTTGGTCATCGCGGCACTCGTCATCATGGCCCCCCACTACCTCCGCTCGCCATTTTTCGACCATACCTCATTGTGGTGGGTCGGTCTTTCGACCATCCCGCCCCGGTCGAACGACTACGTTCCACTCTTTCCATGGTTCGGGGCGGTGCTGGCAGGTATGGCGGCAACGAAGTTCGCTGGCTCTGCCGGTTTTCTGACGTGGTTGGCAGACCGCAAGCCTTTCCGCGCCTCGCGCCCGCTCGAGCTTGCCGGACGCCACAGCCTCGCTTTCTACCTCATTCATCAGCCGCTGCTCATCGCCTGCGTGTGGCTGTTTTCCCAAGTCTGGCCGGCGCAGGTCGTGAGCCTCGAAACGGGCTTTATGAGTTCTTGCCAAGCGTCATGTCAGGAGACGCGAGACGCCGATTTCTGTCCCCGCTACTGCGCCTGCATGCTTGGCGAACTGAACGTGGATGATGGCCTCGACAAGCTGTCCAAAGCCGACCAAACTGCCGATTTCCAGCGCCATGTCGGCGATCTCGCGGCTCAATGCACAGCAAGCACCGACGCAGGCGTCTCAGGCGGAGCAGTGCAATGACGGCAGCAGCAAGATCGACGGGAATTCCGTGGCCTCCACTGATCTATATGGCTGCAATTGCGGCGGCAGTCGTTCTGGGACTGACCGTCCCTCTGCCGTGGATTGCAGGGCCGCTTGGCGACATCCTGTTTGCCGTAGGCTGGCTTGTCATCCTCGCCGTCGTCGCCCTGTGGGTAACATCAGTCCGTACCATGACCCGCGCCAAAACGACGTTGAACCCCACTGGCGAGCCCAGCCATCTGGTCACTACCGGACCATTCGCCATTACGCGAAACCCGCTCTACCTTGCCAACACGCTTCTGATGATAGGCGTCGGCCTCGTCTCCGGCATCTTCTGGTTCATAGTGCTGGCTTTCGTCGCGGCATTCGCCACGCAGAAGGTATCCATCGAATTCGAGGAAAAGATGCTTTCAACGAAATTCGGCAAGAAATACAAGGATTACGCAAAGAAAGTTCGGCGCTGGATTTAACCAGCGTCAGGTGTTCACGCCAAGTTCCGCCAGCCTCTCGACGCAAGACTCTTCCGCCTGATCCAGCTCCGCAAGCGTGTCTTCGAGATCGCGACGCTTCTGGCGCAGTTCCTCGCGCTTTTCCTCGATGCGCTTGATCATCAGGTTGAGTTGCCCCACTTCGCCGGGCGGCTCGCGATACATCTGGATGATTTCGCGTATTTCGCTAATGGCGAAACCCAGCCTCTTGCCGCGAAGTATCTGACGGATCAGGTGCCGGTCGGAAGGCCGGAACAAGCGCGTGCGGCCACGCCGAACCGGCTGGACCAGGCCCTCGTCCTCGTAAAAGCGCAGCGTACGTGTCGAGATGCCGAACTCGCGGGTCAATTCGGTGATCGAGTAATATTCCCGCATCGTCACCCCGCGCATCAAGGCATGCTCGCGTTGATTTTCAACCATCCGCCGCCCCTGTTCGTCCACCCCAGCACAACACAACGGAATCGCCGCCGTTGTCGCGGGCGGAACTTCGCACGTCACTTACGTAACAGTCAATTGAACCACACAACCGTGGAGTTGGCTTGGTACAACCCTCAAGCGACGCCGAACCACCATGTCGCAAGACCGAGAAAGGCGAAAAAACCGACGACATCCGTCACTGTGGTTACAAACACTGCAGACGCAACCGCCGGATCGACGCCGAACCTGTCCAGGAAAAGAGGTATCAGGATGCCCGCAAGTGCCGCGACAAACATGTTGATGATCATGGCGGCCGCAATGATACCACCGAGATTGGGGTCACTGAACCAGGTCGCCGCAACAATGCCGATCAGGATCGCGAAAACCACGCCGTTGATGAAGCCCACGCCCATTTCTCGGCGAATGATGCGCCAGGCATTGTAGATATCGAGATCCTTGGTCGCCAGCGCACGCACCGTAACCGTCATTGTCTGCGAGCCGGCGTTGCCACCCATGCCGGCAACGATGGGCATCAACACCGCAAGCGCGACGATATGCTCGATCGTCTGGTCAAACAGCCCGATGACCGACGCTGCAAGAAAAGCTGTAAACAGGTTGACCAAAAGCCATGGCACCCGTGACCGCGACGTAGCAAACACGGTATCGGACAGCTCTTCGTCACCGACACCGCCCATGCGCATCAGGTCTTCCTCCGCTTCCTGCTGGATGACGTCAACGACGTCATCGATGGTCAGGATGCCGACGAGCCGCTCGTTTTCATCCACCACGGCGGCGGACAAAAGGTCATACTGTTCGAATTCGCGCGCCGCCTCTTCCTGGTCCATCGTGGCTGGAATGGCGTGGCGCGTTTCATGCATGATCTCCTCGACCTTGACGGCCCGCTTGGTGCGCAGAATCTGATCAAGGTCGATGGCGCCAAGCAGCTTGAAGGTCGGATCGATGACAAATATCTGGCTGAAGTGCTCAGGCAGGTCGTTGTCCTCGCGCATGTAGTCGATCGTCTGGCCGATGGTCCAGAACGGCGGCACAGCGACGAATTCGGTCTGCATGCGCCGGCCGGCCGTCTCTTCCGGATAGTCGAGCGACCGCCTGAGCCTGATGCGCTCGGTGAAAGGCAGTTGCGACAGGATCTCGTCCTGATCCTCCTGGTCGAGATCTTCCAGGATGTAGACGGCATCATCGGAATCGAGTTCCTGCACAGCCTGCGCAATTTGCGCGTTGGGCAGATTGTCGACGATGTCGAGGCGGATCGCCTCATCAACTTCCGTCAGTGCGGAAAAGTCGAAGTCGGCGCCAAGGAGTTCGACCAGCGTCAGCCGCTGCTCGGGTTGCAGCGCTTCCAGCAAATCGCCCAGTTCCGACTGGTGCAGTGCACCAACATCCTGCTTGAGGGTCAGGGTGTCGCGGTCGGCAATAGCCGCGCCGATATGCGCGAGGAAAGAGGCGAGGATAACGCCATCATCGCCATAGATGTCGTCGCGAGCCGCCTTGGCGGCCGGAGCGCCGGTCGCTGGTTCGTCCTGGCCTTCCAAACCTGCCTCGTACTCTGCTTTCGGGGAATTCTCCGTAGGTCTAGAGCATCTCGGGGCGAAATATCAAACGAAATGACTACTGATTGGCCGTCATCCGCATATCAGGAACCATAGCTGTTATCAGTGGTTGCGAACGCCGCTCAGGCCACAACAGCACGAGAGCTGTCGAGAGAATGGCACCCAGAACCATCATTATCGGAAAGGCAAGCAGCGACCGCAGTGAAAATAGAGAGCCGGAAACCGCGGGCGGGGAAAGCGGCACGTACAACTCCCCTGCTGCCTCTCTCATCCGCTGTCGCGCCGTTCCGAGCAATTCCTGGTACTCGGCGGTCAGGCTGGAAAATTCCTTAGCCGCAGCTTGAAGAAATTCAGGTGAAATCTCCACGCCAGACGAAGCTTGTGTCAGATCAAGCTCCTTCTGCAGTTCTGAAATCTCTTCCACGATGTTTTGGCGCTGCTGCAAGACGGATTTCATGTAGTCGGCAAGTGAGGCCTTGTCGCTCAGTTCTATGATCTTGCCCAAAGCACCATCGGCAACCTGGACATTCTGCCCGACCCCGACTTCGCGGCTCGTTGAATCCGCATCCCAGTTTCCAGCCACTTTTCCGGAATTCTGATATTCGTTGATTTGGGCCAGGGTTCGATCAAGGCCGGCAACCCTGCGTTTCCAATCCTCCACGGTCAGCGTCCGTTCACGTACGTAGATTGCGGAAACACGGTCGCCGCCATTGTTGCTTTCGGCGAATATCGGATTGAAATAGACATCCCTGAAATGGTCGAGGTCAGCGATCACATCGACGGCTGACTTGTTGCCACGCGTTGTGACAGATGCCAGCCTGTTGTCGCTGGACAGAAGCGTTAGCCCCTTGTCGATGCTGTCGAGCCTCGTTTTTGCGGTGATCACGTTCGCTGGATTGTTGAGCTCCTCGTCCGAGTACGTGACGGCCAAGCCCTGGATACGCGTGTCCGCAAATATCCGGAATTGCTTCGAATAGATGTCGCTCCATATCTGCGGAATCGCGACGGCAATAGCTGCGCCCGTGCTTTGATCGACTCCCAGACCGGTATAGTTGACGTCAATTCGCAGGCCGGAATGCATCAAACCCTGCAACTCCGACTTGTAGGCATCATTGATGTTTTCGATATCGGTCTGGCTAAGCCCTTTTGCCGCCAGCCTGTTGTTGTATTTCAATGAAAGGGCGGCGCTCATCGGAGAGCCATACTCGACCGAAACAAAATCCCGCACATTCGTTTCTGTGGGAATGTCGAATCGGCTCCGCAGCGCGCCGAGAACCTGTGGAATCAGCAAATCCTGCGGTGAAAAATCGGCGCCGTTGGGAAACTTCGAATTCTCGATGTTCCGCAGCGTTACAAAATAGCTGACAGGATTCCTGAAACTGGCCGCCGATTTCAACACCCAAAGCCCAGCCAGAAGAAGCGCGAGAAAAAATATTATAAAAACCAGACCACGCAATCGCCACGTCTTCGTGAGCAGATCACGAAGCGAAATTTCCACCGAATCCATAACTTCCAAGCCCAATCAATTCCCCGCTACTTGATTGAGGCCAGTTCGGGGGCAAGTCAAGCAAAGTTGGATGGTTCCATCAGCTTAGGATCGGTTTAGCCGCGCGCAGACAATACAGTCAAAATATCAAGGCAATACGTTTAATACTACATATCAAAAATTCTGCAGATAAAGTCGAGCGACAGAAAACCCACCACATTCTCCGCCCGGCCGAAGCCAGGAGAAGCTCTTTTCACAATGGGGAAAATCAAACGAGGAACAACGGTCAAATTGTTCAAAAATGGTGCGGTCGAGAAGACTCGAACTTCCACGGGTTGCCCCACAGCGACCTCAACGCTGCGCGTCTACCAATTCCGCCACGACCGCACGTGGTAGGCCGGACATGTCCGGCACGCGGCGTGTAGCAAATCACTTCCCCTGAAACAAGGGCACGAACTGCAATATTCGCGGAATAACCGAAGTCCTCCCGGAGAGCCTTAGACTTGCCAGGCCGACATCGCAAACCCCAGACGAACTGGACGTTCGCCAGATTTGTCGCCATATGAGAAGCTGAATTTGGAATTGTCGATGTCTCAACGCAGCCAGATAGCCACGTCGTTTCTGCCTTCTGCCGGTTCGGCGCCGGTCGAATGGCGCATCGAGAGCGGACAAACACTCTATCCGGACGCACTAGCATTCATGGAAACGCGAGCGGAAGCCGTTCGTGCCGGCACCGCATCTGAGCTGGTCTGGCTCGTTGAACATCCGCCGCTCTATACGGCCGGCACCAGCGCTCATGTCGAAGATTTGATCGAGCCGGATCGATTTCCCGTATTCGCTGCCGGACGTGGCGGTGAATACACCTATCACGGGCCCGGCCAGCGCGTGGCCTATGTCATGCTCGACCTGAAGCGCCGACGCGAAGACGTACGCGCCTTCGTCGCCGCGTTGGAAGAGTGGATCATCCGCACACTTGCCGCCTTCAACGTAAGAGGCGAACGGCGCGAGGACCGAGTCGGGGTATGGGTCGTAAGGCCAGACCGCCCCGCGTCCCCGGACGGTTCACCAGCAGAGGACAAGATCGCCGCGATTGGCATCCGCCTGCGCAAATGGGTCAGCTTCCACGGCATCGCCATCAATGTTGAGCCCGACCTTTCACACTTCGGCGGCATAGTCCCATGCGGCGTGCAGGACCACGGCGTCACCAGCCTCGTCGATCTTGGCCTGCCCGTTACGATGGCAGACCTCGACCTTGCCCTGAAAGCTGCATTTGAAGATGTCTTCGGGCCTGCAAAACAGGCGACGGTAGACAAAGCCGCCTGAGCCCACACTAGCCGCGGATCAGTTCAAACAACCTGAAACACGCTTTGCTCATAGCGCGCCAATCCACATCGCCATCGAAACCAGAAACGTACTCATGCACACGAGTGACACAACATCCTGAACAAGATCAGTCATCACTTTCTCCTGTTTGCTGAATGTTCGTAATTTGTTCTAATTTTGTTCGAATGTCAACGACCGAACGCGCATCACCTTGGGCCTGATCACCCCGATCATCACTAGAGTTAAGGAAGTGTTGCACAGCGCCAGACGGTGTTAACGTAGCCTCGGGCGCTGCCGAATATTCAACCCGGTCCAACTGCCGGAAGGTCGATCCTCACTGTCGCCCTGTGTCCACCCAGCCTGGATCAGAGCGTCACGACCTTGCCTTCGGAAAGCGTGACACGGCGATCCATGCGGCCGGCAAGCTCATGGTTGTGAGTTGCAATCAATGCAGCGAGGCCGGATTGCCGAACCAACGCCTCAAGCGCCTCGAAGACATAGGAAGCGGTGGCAGGGTCCAGGTTTCCTGTCGGCTCGTCGGCCAACAGCACCAGGGGCGCATTTGCGACCGCGCGCGCGATTGCAACGCGCTGCTGCTCGCCACCAGACAATTCCGATGGCCTGTGCTGCGCGCGCTGGCCGATCTTCATATAGTCCAGCAGTTGCGCCGCACGCTCGGCGGCTTCCTTGCGCTGCAAACCTTTGATGAGTTGCGGCATCATGATGTTCTCGAGCGCCGAGAACTCGGGCAACAGATGGTGGAACTGATAGACGAAGCCCACATCGTTGCGGCGGACCGCCGTGCGCTCGTCATCGGAAAGCTTGCCGCAAGCCCTGCCCGCGAGAATCACATCGCCACCGTCCGGGCGTTCGAGCAGCCCCGCCGTATGAAGCAGCGTCGACTTGCCGGTTCCCGACGGCGCCACCAGTGCCACCATCTCGCCGCGCTTCAACGAAAAATCCGCGCCGTTCAGGATGGTGAGCCTGCGCTCGGCCTGCACATAGTGGCGCTCCACCGCCTTCAGTTCGATAATGGCGTCCGCCATCATTCGTACCTCAGCGCTTCAACCGGATCGAGCCTTGCAGCCCGCCATGCCGGAAACAGCGTCGCCAGAAACGAGAGGACGAGCGCCATCAGCACGACCGAAGCCGTTTCGCTGAAGTCCATCTTGGCCGGCAACTGACTCAGGAAATAAAGCTCGGGGTTGAACAGCACCGTGCCGGATATCCATGAGAAGAACTCACGGATGCGCTCCACGTTCAGGCAGATCACGATGCCAAGGATAACCCCGGCCAAGGTGCCGATGACCCCGATCGCCGCGCCTGTCATCAGGAAGATACGTAGGACCGCGCCGCGCGTGGCCCCCATCGTGCGCAGGATCGCGATATCGTGGCCCTTGTCCTTCACCAGCATGACGAGGCCAGAAATGATGTTGAGCGCCGCCACCAGCACGATCAGCGTCAGGATCATGAACATCACGTTGCGTTCAACCTGAAGCGCCGAAAAGAAGGTCTGGTTGCGTTGCCGCCAATCAGTCAGATAGATTTGCCGCTGCGCAGCCTCCTCGACCTTGGGTCGAAGAGCATCGACGTTGTCGGGATTGTCGACATAGATTTCGATCGTCTGCGCCCTGCCCTCCATGTTGAAATAGAGCTGCGCTTCCGAAAGCGGCATATAGACGATGGAGCTGTCATACTCCGACATGCCCACTTCGAAAATGGCCGCAACGGGATAGCCCTTCAAACGCGGCGTCGTGCCAAGCGGCGTTACGTCGCCATCGGGCGAAACGAGCGTGATGGTGTCGCCGAGCACCAGGCCAAGATTTTCCGCCATGCGGCTGCCGATAGCGACTCCTTCACCGGTGTCGAAGCCGACGATCGAGCCTTGCTTGATGTTGTTGGCAACGATTGAGACCTTGCCAAGATCCTCGCCCCTGATGCCGCGCACCAAGGCACCTGTGCCCGAACCGACATTGCCTTGCGCCAGAACCTGGCCGTCAATCAGCGGCAGTGCGTACTTCACACCGGCAACACCGTTAATGCGGTTGGCGACCTCGGCATAGTCCTCCAGCGGCATATCTATCGGCGTCACGATAAGGTGGCCGTTGACGCCAAGGATGCGGGTCAAAAGCTCGGCGCGAAAGCCGTTCATCACCGCCATGACCACGATCAGCGTCGCAACGCCAAGCATGATGCCGAGGAACGAAATCGAGGCGATGACCGAGATCACCGTTTCCTTGCGGCGCGAGCGCAAGTAGCGCCACGCAACCATGCGCTCAAAACCGGAAAACGGCCCGGCGCCATCTGGCCGCTTTGTAGTCTGGCTTCCAGAAGCCGCTGCTGTAGCAGCTTGGCTCATGCCTTTTGCCCTAGGCTGGCGAGCAATGTTTCGATGGACTTGACGTCGCGCTCGCCCGTCGAGCGGCGCTTGACCTCAACCTCCCCGGCAGCCGCTCCCCGTGGGCCTACGATGACTTGCCACGGAATACCAATGAGGTCGGCGGTGGCAAATTTGCCGCCAGCACGCTGGTCGGTATCATCGTAAAGCACATCGAGGCCTGCAGCCTGATGTGCATTGTAGAGTTGCTCGCACACCCGATCACATTCTGCATCGCCGACCTTCATGTTGATGATGACAACATCGAAGGGCGCGACGCTTTCCGGCCAGATGATGCCGTTGTCGTCATGGCTTGCCTCGATGATCGCCGCGATCAGGCGCGTAGGTCCAATGCCGTAGGAGCCCATGGAGACAAAGTGCTCCTTGCCGTCCGGGCCTTGCACCTTGGCATTCATCGGCTTGGAATACTTCTCGCCGAAATGGAAGATGTGGCCGACCTCGATACCACGCGCCGACAGCCGCTCACCTTCGGAGATCTTGTCCCACGCAGCCTCGTCATGCATCTCGTCCGTCGCCGCATAGGGCGTGGTCCAGTCGCCGACGATGCCGGCGATTTCCGCGTCATTGCCATAGTCGACATCCTCGCCCGGCACCTTCATGTCGAGATAGTCGCGCGCACAATAGACCTGGCTTTCGCCCGTCTCGGCCAGGATGATGAACTCGTGCGAAAGATCGCCGCCAATCGGGCCGGTATCGGCACGCATCGGAATCGCCTTCAGCCCCATGCGCGTGAAGGTGCGCAGGTATGACACGAACATGCGGTAGTAGGCGGCCTTTGCGCCTTCGTAGTTCAGGTCGAACGAATAGGCGTCCTTCATCAGGAATTCACGGCCGCGCATGACCCCGAAGCGCGGACGCACCTCGTCGCGGAACTTCCACTGGATATGGTAGAGGTTGAGCGGCAGGTCCTTGTACGACTTCACGTAGGAGCGGAAAATTTCCGTCACCATCTCCTCGTTGGTCGGACCGTAGAGCAACTCGCGCTCCTGCCGGTCCTTGATGCGCAGCATCTCCTTGCCATAGGCGTCGTAGCGGCCGCTCTCGCGCCACAGCTCCGCCGACTGGATGGTCGGCATCAGGATTTCCAGCGCGCCGGCCCGATCCTGCTCTTCGCGGATGATGCGGCAGACCTTGTCGAGCACCCTCTTGCCGAGGGGCAGCATTGTAAAGGAGCCCTGCCCCTGCTGGCGGATCATGCCGGCGCGCAGCATCAGCCGATGAGAGACGATCTCGGCCTCACGCGGGTTTTCCTTGAGAATGGGCAAGAAGTAGCGCGACAAACGCATGAGCTGTTCCGTGAGAGAAAAGTGCGCCACCGGAATCGGTGCGCAGCAGGCTTGTTTGCTTGGGCTTCATAGCCATTTCAAGGCCGATTGGAAACCCGCGCCCGTCAGTTGATGGATCGCGATTATGCCGCAGTCACGGCCTGACTACTCCGCAGGCATTGACCGCAGTTTTATTGTGCAATGCAGCACATTTAAGTCGGTTTATGAGCAAAATATGTAGTGACTTTCTTGCGGGCGTTGGTCTAGTGTGCCTCGATAATCGAGAGGGCGGAGCAAAATCTGCCCTCCTACGCGGTCAAAGTCTTGGGAGGATGCGATCTAGGCGCGGTTACTCGCTGCCGCCGGACAACGGAACACAGATCGGACGCGTTTATTGCAAGGCCTTGTGCCTTGCATTTTTTTTGTGCAGCCGGAAAACCAAGCTGCGGTTCAAGATCGCGTTACTTGAACTCGGGAATGATCCTGGGAATGTCGTCGATGCCGAGTTCCAGGCCTCTCGTCACGCCGTAGAACACGCCCATGATGATAGCCGTGACCAAGGTGGTCCACAAAACGGCGCGCAGCATATGCGGCCCACGCGGCGCACTCGGTACTGTGCCCAGCGTGACGTCGCCGTCATCTTGCTGCGTCTTGACCCCAAACGGCAGGATCGCAAAAAGAACCAGCCACCACAGCACAAAGAACAGCGCAGTGAACGAGATCCAGCTCATGACTGTTCCAGTTCGATCAGTGTGCCGAAGAAGTCCTTCGGGTGCAGGAACAGCACCGGCTTGCCGTGCGCGCCGATCTTCGGGTTGCCGTCGCCAAGCACGCGCGCCCCACCGGCCTTGAGCTTGTCGCGCGCAGCCAAAATGTCGTCGACTTCGTAGCAGACATGGTGCATGCCCCCGGAGGGGTTCTTGTCCAGGAAGGCGGCAATGGGCGATGCGTCGCCCAAAGGCTCCAGAAGCTCGATCTTCGTGTTGCCGACATCGATGAACACCACCGTCACGCCATGCTCCGGCAATGCCTGCGGCTCTGTCACACGGGCACCGAGCGTTTCGCGATAGGTGGCGACTGCGGCGGCCAGATCAGGCACCACGACAGCAACATGGTTCAGGCGTCCAAGCATAGCGGCTCCGCGTGGCAGCAGGGCATCAAGACAGCAGGAGAACAATGGCGAAGGCTATCGCAATTCACTTCCCTACTGCCTTACTGCCCTATTCCCTTGCCCCTTGTTCCTCACCGCGTGACGAACACCGTCACCAGCGGCTTCTTCCCCCAGGCTTCGTTTGCCGCAGCCCTTACGGCGCGACGTACGGATTCCTGGACGAGATCGAGGTCTTTTCGGCGCTGGCGGGGTATCGAGTCCACCGCGCCGATTGCCGCATCGAGCATCAGATCCTCCAGCGTCTCGCCGCTGGCATCGGTTTCGGCAACGCCGATGGCTACAAGATCGGGATCGCCTGCCAATTCATACTTGTCATCAAGCACGACATTGACAGCGACATGGCCGGCAAACGACAGCTTGCGGCGATCCTTGATACCCATCGCTTCGTCGGAACCGACCAGCCGTCCGTCCTTGTAGACGCGCCCGAATGGCACCTGGTCGATGATTGCTGCAGACCCCGGATAGAGCCGCAGCATGTCGCCATCGCGAATTTGCGCCACCTGCGCAATGCCTGACATCGCCATCAGCGAGCCTTGCGCAACCAGATGCGCCGCCTCGCCATGCACTGGCACGCCAATTTGCGGACGCACCCATTCGTACATGCGCTTCAGTTCACTACGCCGTGGATGACCTGAGACATGCACCAGAGCATCGCCGTCTTCGATGATCTTCATGCCGAGATCGATGAGGCGGTTCTTGATCTCAAGGATCGCCTTCTCGTTGCCCGGAATGGTACGGGACGAAAAGATCACCGTGTCGCCAGCCGTCAGCGAAACGGTCTTCATCTCGTCGCGCGAAAGTTTCGCAAGTGCGGCCAGCGGCTCGCCCTGGCTACCCGTGCAGATGATGACGAGGTTTGTCCGGTCGATGAAACCGTAGTCTTCTTCGGCGACGAATTCCGGCAAGCCGTCCATATAGCCAAGCTCATCGGCAACATCGATCACTCGTTTCAGTGAACGGCCAAGCACAAGGCATTTGCGGCCCGCATCACGCGCCGCGCGCGCAATGGAGATGATACGGCCGACATTCGAGGAAAAGGTCGTGATGGCGACACGGCCCTTGGCTTGCTCGATCAACGTCTTCAGGCTGGCGCCGACCTCCTGCTCCGAGGGCGAATCCCCTTCCCTCAACGCGTTGGTGGAATCGCACACCAGCGCCAGAACGCCTTTGTCGCCATAGCTGCGGAAACGGGCCTCGTCGGTCTTGGGGCCTAGCGTCGGCGCGGGGTCGATCTTCCAGTCACCGGTATGGATAACCGTTCCGGCAGGCGTCGTGATCGCCAGCGACATCGGTTCGGGAATGGAGTGCGCCACCGGAATGGCCTCGATCTCGAACGGTCCAATGGTGAATTTCTCGCCGGCTCGATAGACCGTCACCGGAATTTTCGGCGCACCCTGCTCACCCTGTCGCTTGGCCTCCAGCAGCCCGGCCGAGAACGGCGTCATCCACACCGGCGCCTTGAGGCGTGGCCAGATGTCATGCAAGGCTCCGTAGTGGTCCTCATGCGCGTGAGTGATGACGATGCCGCGCAAATTGGCGACATTCTCTTCGATGAAACGGGTATCAGGCAGGATCAGGTCGACGCCGGGATGCGACGGATCCGGAAAAGTCACGCCAACATCGACGATAAGCCACTCGCGCGCGGTCGCCGGCCCATAGCCGTACAGCGCGAAATTCATGCCGATCTCGCCGACGCCGCCAAGCGGCACGAAAACCAGTTCGGCATTTTCCGCTTGCGCCATCGTCATACCTTTCTTGAAGACAGCCCGATCACGTCTCAGGGCCACCTTGCCTCGTTGCGTCGCTTCGGCCCGGACGCTTCTTCAAACCGCCGCTGCCGACGCGACCGCACCGAAATGAACATCGCCCGCCGCGATCGTCACGACGGAACCGTTCTTATCGCGGATCACGAAACGGCAGTCCTCGTCAATGGTCTCGAAAGTGCCGCGCACCACATTACCGTCAATTCTGACAGCAACCTCGCTGCCGATCCCCGCCGCACGCTCAAGCCACCGGCGGCGTATAGCGGCAAGGCCGCGCCCGTCCCCCCATAGGCGCGCATTTTCCTGCCAGGCATCCGAAAGGGCCAGGAACAGCATTTCAGCGTCGCAATTGGCGCCCAGCGCGTTTAGCGAAGTGGCTGGATAGGGAACGTCCTGCGGATGGGCAACGACATTGACCCCGATGCCGACCGCCACCGCAAAGCGGCCGTTGTCGAGCAGCGTCGACTCCAGCAAGATGCCGGCCATCTTGGCCCCGGAGGCCAGCACATCGTTCGGCCACTTCAATTCGAAGAGGTTGCGTCCTTCGCCACTGCCGCCGTCCACGCCGATTGAAATGCGCCCCTTCGGTGCGACCGCGTCGAGCGCATCCGCAAGCGCCAGTCCCGCAACAAAGCCGAGCGTAGCCGCCAGCCTCAGTTCAAAGTCGGCGACCACCAGCAAAGTTGCCGCAAGATTGCCTTCAGGCGAAAGCCACGCCCGACCACGGCGGCCACGCCCGCTTTGCTGGTTCTTCGACACGACCCAGAGCTTGCCCGGGTCACCGGCGCGGGCGCTTTCCAATGCCTGCGCATTGGTAGAGCCGACCGTATCATACGCGTCGAGGCGATATCCCTGGGATGCCGCTGTCGGCGCGAGCGCGAAAGCCATCAGAAGAACGTCTTGGCAGCCGCCTGCGCATAGGTGCCGATCGGACCGCCAATCAGCACGTAGAACAGCACGAAGGCCCCGGATGCACCCAGCACCAGACGCAATTCGACAGGCATCGGCTCAAAGCCGCCGACCGGTTCGTCGAACCACATGATCTTGATGATCCTGAGATAGTAGAATGCGGCCACGACAGAAGACAGCACGCCGATAACCGCCAGCGCGTAGAGTTCGGCATTGATGGCTGCGAGGAACACGTACCATTTCGCCCAGAAGCCCGCGAGCGGCGGAATGCCTGCCAGCGAGAACAGAAGGATGGTGAGAATGGTCGCCATCACCGGATTGGTGCGGGAAAGCCCGGCCAGATCGCCGATCGTCTCGACCTGCCCTTCCTTGCGTCGCATGGCGATGATGAAGGCAAAGGTGCCCAGCGTCATCGCCACATAGATCAGCATATAGATGATGACGCCCCGCACGCCGGCCTCGCTGTTGGAGGCAAGCCCCACCAGCGCGAAACCCATATGACCGATCGAGGAATAGGCCATCAGGCGCTTGAAGTTGCGCTGGCCGATGGCCGCGAACGAGCCAAGCGCCATCGAAGCGATCGACACGAAAACGATGATCTGCTGCCAGTCGGCAGCCGATGGCTGGAACGCTTCCATGACAAGACGCAGGATCAGAGCCATGGTCGCCACTTTCGGTGCCACGGCAAAGAAAGCTGTCACCGGCGTCGGCGCGCCTTCGTAAACATCGGGCGTCCACATGTGGAACGGCGCTGCCGAAATCTTGAAGACCAGGCCGGCCAGAATGAAGACCAGGCCAAACAGCAAGCCGACCTGCCGTTCCGCTCCCGTAAGGGTCTGGGCGATGACATTGAAGTCGATGGAGCCGGTGTAACCGTAAACCAGCGAAATACCGTAGAGCATCATGCCCGTGCCGAGCGCGCCAAGCACGAAATACTTCAGGCCGGCCTCGCTCGAACGCAGGCTGTCGCGATTGATTGCAGCCACGATATAGAGCGCCAGCGATTGAAGCTCGAAGCTGAGATAGAGCGCGATCATGTCGTTGGCGGATGCCATCAACAGCATGCCGGTGGACGAAAGCATCACGAGTACCGGGTATTCGAAACTGTCGAACTTCTCTGCCCTTGCAAAGCCGACCGACATGATAAGCGTCACGGCGGCGCCCGCGAGCGTCAGCACCTTCATGAAACGTGCGAACGGATCGACCACGAACGAATTGCCGAACGCCTTGCCCTCGCCAACCGAGAAAAGCAGCCATGCCGCGGCTGCGGCCATCACCAGCACGGCAAGCGTGGTGACGAGCGTGCTCGAACGGCTGTTCGAATAAACGCCGATCATGAGCAGAACCATCGCGCCTACGGCAAGGATGAGTTCCGGTGTTAGCAGTGCGAGACTGGCGGAGAGTTCCGGCGTCATGGTTCGCTAAATCTCCAGTCAGTTTGCAGCCGCGGTCTGCGCGGCATTGATGGATGCAGTGACATTGGTCACCAGCGCCTTGACCGACTGCGCTGTCGCGTCGAACACCGGCGCCGGATAGACGCCGAAGAATATCGTCAGCACCACCAGCGGATAGAGGATTGCCTTTTCGCGCCCGGACAGGTCGAGCATACCTTTCAAGCTGTCCTTGGTCAGCGTACCGAACACCACTCGCCGATAAAGCCAAAGCGCATAGGCAGCCGACAGGATCACGCCTGTCGTCGCAAAGAACGCCACCCAGGTGTTGGCTTTGAAAGCACCGAGCAGCGTCAGGAATTCACCAACGAAACCGCTGGTGCCGGGCAAGCCGACATTGGCCATGGTAAAGATCAGGAAGGCCACCGCATATTTCGGCATGTTGTTGACGAGGCCGCCATAGGCATCGATCTCGCGCGTGTGCAGCCGGTCGTAGATGACGCCGACGCACAGGAATAGCGCACTGGAAACCAGGCCGTGCGACAGCATCTGGAAGATCGCACCTTGGATGCCCTCGGCATTCATCGCGAAGATGCCCATGGTCACGTAGCCCATGTGGGCGACGGAGGAATAGGCAATCAGCTTCTTCATGTCCTCCTGCATCAACGCGACCAGCGACGTGTAGATGATCGCAACGACCGACAGTGCGAACACCATCGGCGCGAACATTTCCGATGCGAGCGGGAACATTGGCAGCGAGAAGCGCAGGAAGCCGTAGCCACCCATCTTTAGCAGGATACCGGCCAGAATGACCGAACCAGCGGTCGGCGCTTCCACGTGCGCATCGGGCAGCCAGGTATGAACCGGCCACATTGGCATTTTCACCGCAAACGATGCGAAGAAGGCGAGCCATAGCCATGTCTGCATCGAAGCCGGGAACGCATGCGTCAACAGCGTCGGGATATCGGTCGTGCCCGATTGCCAGAACATCGCCATGATGGCGAGCAGCATCAGCACCGAGCCGAGCAGCGTATAAAGGAAGAACTTGAAAGAGGCATAGACGCGCCGCTTGCCGCCCCAGACGCCGATGATGATGAACATCGGGATCAGGCCGGCTTCGAAGAAGACGTAGAACAGCACGATGTCGAGCGCGCAGAAGACGCCGATCATCAGCGTCTCCAGAAGCAGGAAGGCGACCATATAGGCCTTCACGCTCTTCTGGACCGATTGCCACGAAGCCAGGATGCACAGCGGCATCAGGAAAGTCGTCAGGATGACGAACAGCATCGAAATGCCGTCCACGCCCATATGGTAGGAAATGCCCGAGTCCAGCCACTCGTGCTTCTCGACCATCTGGAACCCGGCCTGCGAGTTGTCGAAGCCGATCCACACGAACAGCGACACCACGAAGGTCACGACCGTCGTCAACAGCGTGATCGAGCGGATGTTGCGCTTGCCGTTCTCGTTGTCGTCGCCGATCAGCAAAATGAGCAGCACGCCAACCAGCGGCAGGAATGTGACCGTCGAGAGAATTGGCCAGTCGGTCATTAGAGCATCATCCAGGTGACGAGTGCAGCAACGCCGATCAGCATGGCGAAGGCATAGTGATAGAGGTAGCCGGACTGCAACTTGACGACGCGATCGGTGACATCGACCACGCGCGCCGAGATCCCGTCAGGGCCAAGCCCGTCAATGATCCTGCCGTCGCCCGTCTTCCACAGGAAGTGACCGAGCCGCTTGGCCGCACGCACGAACAGGAAGTCGTAGAGCTCGTCGAAATACCACTTGTTGAGCAGGAACGCGTAGAGCCCGCGGTGCTGTGCGGCAAGCTGCTTCGGCGTTTCCGGAGAGCGGATATAGAACTGCCACGCGAACAGAAGCCCGATGAGCATCGCGATGAAAGGCGACAGCTTCACCCACAGCGGCACGCCGTGCATGTCGTGCAAGATATGGTTATCCGGCAGCGTGAACAAAGATGCCTTCCAGAACTCGCCATAGGCTTCGCCGATGAACTGGTCGTGGAACAGGAAACCGGCCAAGAGTGCGCCAGCAGCAAGGATGAAAAGCGGCACCAGCATCACCGGCGGCGATTCATGAACGTGGTGCATCACCTCATGGCTTGCCCGCGGTTTGCCGTGGAACGTCATGAAGATCAGGCGCCATGAATAGAAGCTGGTGAAGCAGGCAGCCACGACAAGCAGAATGAAGGCGAAACCGGCGACTGCGTTATGGCCGACAAAGGCGCTTTCGATGATGGCGTCCTTGGAGAAAAAGCCCGCCGTGCCGATAACCGTTACCGGAACACCAACGCCTGTCAGCGCCAGGGTGCCAATGACCATCATCCAGTAAGTGGTTGGGATCAGCTTGCGCAGCCCGCCCATCTTGCGCATGTCCTGCTCGTCCGAAACGGCATGGATGACCGAACCCGAACCAAGGAACAAAAGCGCCTTGAAGAAAGCATGCGTGAAAAGGTGGAAGATAGCAGCGCCATAGGCGCCGACGCCCAGCGCCACGAACATGTAGCCGAGCTGCGAGCAGGTCGAATAGGCGATCACGCGCTTGATGTCGTTCTGCACCAATCCGACCGTCGCCGCAAAGAAAGCCGTGATCGCACCGACAAAGGTCACCACGAGAAGCGCCGTGTGGGAAAGCTCGAACAACGGCGACAGGCGCGCCAGCATGAAGACACCGGCCGTCACCATGGTCGCCGCGTGGATCAGCGCCGAAACCGGCGTCGGGCCTTCCATGGCGTCAGGCAGCCAGGTGTGCAGCGGCACCTGCGCCGACTTGCCCATCGCTCCCATGAAGAGAAGCAGGCACACCACGGTGATCGCCGCCTGCTTGTCGAGCGCATAGCCGAGGAAATTCAGCACCGCCTCGCCGCCCGCGGCAGCTTCCGCGCCATGTTCGGCAGGAATGAACGAGGCGGCATTGGCGAAGATCGTGCCGAGGTTCACCGAACCGAACAGCACGAACACGCCGAAGATGCCGAGCGCAAAGCCGAAATCGCCGACGCGATTGACCACAAACGCCTTGATGGCGGCAGCGTTGGCGGACGGCTTCTTGTACCAAAAACCGATCAGCAGATAGGACGCGAGGCCCACGCCTTCCCAACCGAAGAACATCTGGATCAGATTGTCGGACGTCACCAGCATGAGCATGGCGAAGGTGAACAGCGACAGATAGGCAAAGAAGCGCGGCCGGTTCGGATCGTGGTGCATGTAGCCGATCGAGTAGATATGCACGAGCGCCGACACGGTGTTGACGACGACCAACATCACCACCGTCAGCGTGTCGATCCTGAGCGCCCAGGCCGTATCGATACCGCCCGACTGGATCCAGCGCAGCACGGGAACGGTAAACACCTCGGTCTCCGAAAAACCAACCGAGAAGAACGCGACCCACGAAAGTGCCGCCGAAATCACCAGCAGCCCGGAGGTGATGTATTCCGAAGCCTTGGCGCCGAGCGACGTGCCAAACAGGCCGACGATCAAAAAGCCGATGAGGGGAAGGAAGACGATGGCTTGATACATAGCTGTTCCCGTCAACCCTTCATCATATTCACGTCTTCGACCGCGATGGAGCCGCGGTTACGGAAGAAGACCACCAGAATGGCCAACCCGATGGCCGCTTCCGCTGCCGCCACCGTCAGCACGAACAGCACGAAAACCTGTCCTACCAGATCGTTGAGCAGCGAGGAGAACGCGACCAGATTTATGTTTGCCGCAAGCAGCAGCAGTTCGATCGAC
Organism: Mesorhizobium sp. FG116; assembly: GCF_057809835.1. Taxonomy (NCBI): domain Bacteria; kingdom Pseudomonadati; phylum Pseudomonadota; class Alphaproteobacteria; order Hyphomicrobiales; family Phyllobacteriaceae; genus Mesorhizobium; species Mesorhizobium sp. FG116. The sequence goes on along the minus strand of NZ_JBMDKS010000007.1, from coordinate 55,100 downwards.
ATCATGATGACGATCACGTTCTTGCGGTTCAGGAAGATGCCGAACACGCCGATGGTGAACAGGATCGCCGAGAGTGTCAGGTAATGTCCGATGCCGACGCTCATGTCAGATGCCCTTCCCCGTCTCGACCTTGCGGACTTCGATGGCTTCTTCCAGCGTGCGCGCATTCTGCCGCGCAATGTTCTGGCGCTTGACGCCCTGCTTGTGGCGCAGCGTCAAAACGATCGCGCCGATCATGGCGACCAGAAGCACAAGGCCGGCCATCTGGAAGAAATGGATGTAGTCCGTGTAGAGGATGTCGCCCAACGCCGCCGTGTTGCTGCGCGTGGCAAGATCGGGAATTGGCTTCGCCGCGCCCGAACCAAGTTGCGGCGCCAGTACGTAACCGCCGGTAACGACGACCAGTTCGGCAGCCAGGATCAGTCCAACCAGTGCCCCGATCGGAGCGTATTGCAACGCGCCGCTCTTGAACTCGGCGAAATCGACGTCGAGCATCATGATGACGAACAGGAACAACACCATCACCGCGCCGACATAGACGATGAGCAGGATCATCGCCAGGAACTCGGCTCCGGCAAGCAGGAACAACCCCGCCGCATTGAAGAAGGTGAGGATGAGGAACAGCACGGAATGAACCGGATTGCGGGACGAGATGACCATGAAGGCCGACCCCACCGCGACAAAGGCGAAGAGGTAGAAGAAGATCGCCTCTAGTCCGTTAAGCATGGGTTCCCCCGGGTTTCCTTGTCCGGTCGGAGCATTGGCTCCCGCCGGCTTTCTGTGCTTCGGTCCGCCTCCGGTCCCGAAGCCGCGTGTTCCTTAAACGAGGCACCCTGCCCCGTCCATCCGTCATTCCATCTGCCCCCGCCAACGCGGCGGAAGCAGCAAAGCCTCATCGATACGGCGCGTCCATTTCCATGTTGCGCGCGATCTCGCGTTCCCAGCGGTCGCCGTTCGCCAGAAGCTTGTCCTTGTCGTAGTAGAGCTCCTCGCGCGTCTCGGTCGCGAATTCGAAATTCGGCCCCTCGACAATCGCATCCACAGGGCAGGCTTCCTGGCAAAAACCGCAATAGATGCATTTCACCATGTCGATGTCGTAGCGCACGGTGCGGCGCGTACCGTCGTTGCGGCGTGGACCGGCCTCGATGGTGATCGCTTGCGCCGGGCAGATCGCTTCGCAGAGCTTGCAGGCAATGCAGCGTTCCTCTCCGTTCGGATAACGGCGCAGCGCATGTTCGCCACGAAAGCGCGGGCTGATCGGCCCCTTTTCGTGCGGATAGTTGATCGTCTCCTTGGGCGCAAAGAACTGGCGAACACCCAGTATGTAGCCCCCAACGATATCTTTGAGCAGCAGCGACTTCGCCGCTTGGCCGAGCGCGGACATCAGGCAAACCCCGTCAGCTTGAGGAAGGCGGCCGTTGCAACGACCATGAACAGCGAGATCGGCAGGAATACCTTCCAGCCCAGCCGCATCAACTGGTCGTAGCGGAAGCGGGGCAGAACCGCCTTGGCCATCGAGAAGATGAAGAAGACGAAGCACACCTTGAGCACGAACCAGATGATGCCCGGCACCCAGTTCAGCACCGCCACGTCAACCGGCGGCAGCCAGCCGCCAAGGAACAGGATGGTGGTCAGCGCGCACATCAAAACCACGGCAACGTACTCGCCGAGGAAGAACAGCAAAAATGCCGTCGACGAATATTCGACCATGTGGCCCGCAACCAGCTCCGACTCAGCCTCGACGAGATCGAAGGGCGGGCGATTGGTTTCCGCCATTGCCGAGATGATGAAGATCACGAACATCGGAAACAGGCCGAGCCAATGCCAATCGAGGAACGAGTTGGTCAGGCCGAGGCGGGTTCCGAGACCGTCCTGCTGCGACATCACGATATCGGTGAGGTTCAGCGAACCGACGCACAAAAGCACGGTGACGATAACGAAGCCGATCGAGACTTCGTAGGAAACCATCTGCGCGGCGGAGCGCAGCGCGCCAAGGAACGGATACTTCGAATTGGAAGCCCAGCCGCCCATGATCACGCCGTAGACCTCGAGCGAGGAAATGGCGAGAACATAGAGGATGCCGACATTGATGTTGGCAATCGCCCAGCCCTCGTTGACCGGAATGACCGCCCAGGCGGTAATTGCCACGACCGCCGAAACCAGCGGGGCCAGCAGGAACACGCCCTTGTTTGCGCCCGAGGGAATGATCGGTTCCTTGAACACGAACTTGAGCAGATCGGCGAATGCCTGGAACAGGCCCCACGGACCAACCACGTTGGGGCCGCGGCGCAACTGCACCGCCGCCCAGATCTTGCGGTCGGCATAAAGAATGTAGGCCACGAAAATCAGCAGGACGACGATCAGCACGACCGACTTCAAGAGAATGATCAGCGCCGGCAGGACGTAGAAGGAGAAGAAAGTATCCATGTCCTACTCCGCCGCCTGCTTGAAGCCGCCCTTGGCGAGCGCCGAGCATTCGGCCATCACCGCGGAAGCGCGCGCAATCGGATTGGTCAGGTAGAAGTCGCGCACCGGCGAGACAAAGCCTGCCTTGTTCAGCCGGCCACCAAGCTTTGCCAGCTTGGAGACGTGATCCGTGTCGCCCTCTTCGATCCGGTCGATACGGGCAAGATGCGGATGCTCGGCATAGAGCTTGGCCCGCAACTGAGCTAGAGAATCGAAAGGCAACTTCTTGCCAAGCACGTCCGACAGCGCCCTCAGGATCGCCCAGTCCTCGCGCGCCTCGCCGGGCGCAAAGCCGGCCCGGTTCGTCTGCTGCACGCGCCCTTCGGTATTGACGTACGTGCCTGACTTCTCGGTGTAGGTCGCAGCCGGCAGGATCACATCTGCACGGTGTGCGCCCGCATCGCCATGGGTGCCGATGTAAACCACAAACCCGCTTGAGACTTTGCTCATGTCGAGTTCGTCAGCGCCAAGCAGGAACAGCACATCCGTTGCGCCGACCATCTCGGCAACGTCCTTGCCACCCTCTCCCGGCACGAAGCCGATGTCGAGCCCGCCGACCCGGGCGGCAGCGTTGTGCAACACCGCAAAACCATTCCAGTCGGGACGAACGGCATTCGCCGCCTTGGCAAGCTTGGCAGCCTGTCCGAGTATTGCCGCACCGTCGCTGCGCGCCAGAGCGCCTTGGCCCACGATGATAAGCGGCTTTTCGGCCTTCTTCAGAGCCTGGAAAAACTTGCCGTTGCCTTCTGCCAGATCCTTCAGGCTTTCCGGGCCTGCTCCCAGCGCTTCATAATCGTAGCGCAGATCGCCGAAATCGCCGATCACGCCGATCGGCAGCGGGCTCGCGCGGAAACGCTTGCGGATGCGGGCGTTGAGCACCGAGGCTTCAAAGCGCGGGTTGGCACCGACGATAAGGATCGCATCAGCATCCTCGATGCCCTCGATGGTCGGATTGAAGATATAGCTGCCGCGGCCATGCGCCGGATCGAGCGCGGCGCCATCCTGGCGGCAATCGGTATTGCTGGAGCCGAGCGAATTGATCAGTTGCTTCAGCGCATACATTTCCTCGACGGCGGCAAGATCGCCGGCGATCGCGCCAATCCTGTCGGGCGTCGTCTTGGCCACGGCCTCCTTGATCGCACCGAATGCATCGGCCCAGCTCGTCGCGGTGAGCTTGCCGTTACGGCGAACGTAAGGCCGGTCGAGCCGCTGCGTGCGCAACCCATCCCAGATGAAGCGGGTCTTGTCCGAAATCCATTCCTCGTTCACCGGCTCGTTGACACGCGGCAGGATGCGCATCACTTCCCGGCCGCGTGAATCGACACGGATAGCCGAGCCGACTGCATCCATCACGTCGATGGACTCGGTCTTGGTCAGTTCCCACGGCCGAGCCTGGAAAGCGTAGGGCCGCGCAGTCAGCGCGCCGACCGGGCAAAGATCGATGACATTGCCCTGCAGCTCCGAAGTCATCGCCTGCTCGAGATAGGTCGTAATTTCGGCATCCTCACCGCGACCGATCAGGCCGAGCTCGGAAATACCCGCCACCTCGGTGGTGAAACGCACACAGCGCGTGCAATGGATGCAACGGGTCATGATCGTCTTGACCAGCGGCCCGATATACTTGTCCTCGACCGCGCGCTTGTTCTCGTGGAAGCGCGAGGAATCCATGCCGAAAGCCATGGCCTGATCCTGCAGGTCGCACTCGCCGCCCTGGTCGCAGATCGGGCAATCGAGCGGATGGTTGATGAGCAGGAATTCCATCACCCCTTCGCGGGCCTTCTTCACCATTGGCGTATTGGTGAAGATTTCAGGCGCTTCGCCATTTGGGCCGGGCCGCAAGTCACGCACGCCCATGGCGCACGAAGCCTGCGGCTTCGGCGGGCCGCCCTTCACCTCGATAAGGCACATGCGGCAGTTGCCTGCGATCGACAACCGCTCATGGAAGCAGAAGCGCGGCACTTCCGCACCCGCCTCTTCCGCCGCCTGCAGCAGCGTATAGTGGTCGGGTACTGTAATTTCTTTCCCGTCGACCTTCAGCTTTGCCATGTCGCCTCGAACCCTGTCGGCTTATGCCGCTATTCCCGTCGCGGGCGCGTGTCAGCGCCCAACCCTTATCGCTATTTCCCAGCCGACAACGCGGTCGCCTGCCCTACCCAGTCGTCGCGTCCTATGCGTCCCCGAAATCCCAGCATGTCGTCCACCCAGGCAATTTCCTCCGGGCTCCAGGCAGCTACCTGCCCGTAGGTCCAGATACCCAGTCCATTGAGCACTTGCTCCAGCTTGGGTCCTATGCCTGAAATCGCCTTTAAATCATCCGGGCTCGCCGGCTTTTCCAAAGCCGCCGGCTTACGAAAATCCTCAGGCATGATCTCGCCCGCAGCCGATGCTTCGACAGCCACAGCCGCATTTGCCGGTTGCGCGGCAGTCTTGCCGGCGTCGGCATCAACCTCGGTCACTTCCTTGGCCAACGACTGCGCCTCGGCAATCAATGTCCTTGCAGCCGCTCGCGCCCGGCTCGCCGGTGCATTTTTTGATTGCGCAGGCGCCAGCGCGTCGCGCGCTTTACGCTCGTCCGTCAAAGGCTGCATCAATCGCTGCGAAGCCTCGGCCGCACCGGTCAGCGCACCGACCCACATGCCGAACGCCTGGCTGGCTAGGCCAACGCCAAGCGCCGACAGCGCGGCAGCGCCGGCGGCCGGATGCGCGAAAAGGTTGATGGCGCTCGCCACCTCTTTCGGCATCATCTTGGTCAAGTCCTGGTTCATCTTCTCAAGTTCGTTCAAATGGTCTTGCAAATGGTCGGGTATGGGAAACATCGACATTTCAGTTCTCCTGTGTCGTTCCGTTCCGTCTACCTTCGTCGCGTTTCCTCATTTTCGGGCTTTGCCCGCACTTTCGAATTGGTCTTACTCAGCCGCCGCGAACACAGGCTGCACCTGATGCGCGTTGCGGGTAAACTCGTCGATACGCCGCTCGATCTCCGGGCGGAAATTGCGGATCAGGCCCTGCACCGGCCATGCAGCCGCATCGCCCAACGCACAGATGGTGTGACCCTCGATCTGCTTGGTAACGTCCAGCAGCATGTCGATTTCGCGCTTCTGCGCCTGTCCGCGCACCAGCCGCTCCATCACCCGCCACATCCAGCCGGTGCCCTCGCGGCACGGCGTGCACTGACCGCAGCTTTCGTGCTTGAAGAAGTAAGAGAGACGCGCGATTGCCTTCACGATATCGGTCGACTTGTCCATGACGATCACGGCGGCCGTACCGAACGAGGACTTCTTCTCACGCATGCCGTCGAAGTCCATGATCGCATCGCCCATGTCCTCGCCCCGAATGACCGGGCATGAAGCGCCGCCGGGGATAACCGCCAGCAGATTGTCCCAGCCGCCGCGAATGCCGCCGCCATGCGTCTCGACCAGTTCGCGGAACGTGATGCCCATGGTCTCTTCGACCGTGCAGGGTGTATTCACATGGCCAACCAGCATGAACAACTTGGTGCCGACATTGTTCGGCCGGCCCATTGATGAGAACCACGCCGCGCCGCGACGCAGGATCGTCGGTGCAACCGCGATCGACTCGACGTTGTTGACCGTGGTCGGGCAGCCATAGAGGCCGACATTGGCCGGGAACGGCGGCTTCAGGCGTGGCTGGCCCTTCTTGCCTTCGAGGCTTTCGAGCAGCGCCGTTTCCTCGCCGCAGATGTAAGCGCCCGCGCCGTGATGGACGTAGACTTCGAAGTCGTAGCCGTTCTTGTTGTTCTTGCCGATCAGCTTGGCGTCATAGGCTTCGTCGATAGCTCGCTGCAGCGCCTCGCGTTCACGGATGAATTCGCCACGCACGTAGATGTAGGCCGCAATCGCGCCCATGGCGAAGCCGGCAAGCAGCGCGCCCTCGACCAGCGTATGCGGGTCATGACGCAGGATATCGCGGTCCTTGCAGGTACCAGGCTCTGACTCGTCCGCATTGATGACAAGATAGCTCGGACGCCCGTCGCTCTGCTTGGGCATGAACGACCATTTGAGGCCGGTCGGGAAGCCCGCGCCGCCGCGTCCACGCAGGCCCGACGCCTTCATCTCGTTGATGATCCAGTCGCGGCCCTTGTCGATGATATCCTTGGTGCCGTCCCACGCGCCGCGCGACATAGCGCCTTGCAGCGAACGGTCGAACCGGCCGTAGATATTGGTGAATATGCGGTCCTTGTCCTGAAGCATCGTTCGTCCCTCAGACCGGCTTCTTGCCGAAAACGCGGATGTATTCGGCAACGCCACCCTTGGCGAGCGCCTTGGCCTGCTTCACCCAGTCCTCGCGCTCGACGCGACCGTGGAAATTGAGATAGCCGTCCACCCAGTCGCGCTCGGCCTTCTTCCACGATGCGACTTGCGCGAACGTGAAGATGCCGAGTTCATGCAGGATCTTCTCGTTTTTCGGACCCACGCCGGAAATCAGCTTCAGATCGTCGACCGCTGCCGGGCGCGCTATGCCTGCCGGGCGGCTCTTGTCCTCAAGCGATGGCTTAGCCTGAACTGCCTCAGCCTTCTTCGCAGCAGGCTTCGCTGCCGCCTTGGCCTTGGCCGGTGCCTTCGGCGCGGGAGCCGAGACACTCGCGGCCTTCTCGGCAACAGGCGCGGCTGCCGCTGGTTCCTTGGGCGCCTTTGCGGCAGCCTTGGCCTCGCGATCGCGGGTTGTCTTCAACACAGCCTTCTCATCCGCGAGCGCGCTGAAGCCTGACAAAGGCGCGGACCGGAAGCGGCCGTTTTGCGGACCGGTGGGCACCGAAGCGCCTTTGCCGGCCTCGAATGCGTCGATGATCTCGCCCAAACGCTCCGGCGTCAGGTCCTCGTAAGTATCCTTGAAAACCATCACCATCGGCGCGTTGACGCAGGCACCGAGGCATTCCACCTCTTCCCACGACAACGTGCCATCTTCGTTGGTATGGAACTGGTCGTGATGGATCTTCGAGCGGCACACATCCATCAGTTCTTCTGCGCCGCGCAGCATGCACGGCGTCGTGCCGCACACCTGGATATGGGCGCGCGTGCCAACCGGATTGAGCTGGTATTGGGTATAGAAAGTCGCGACTTCCAAGCCACGGATATACGGCATTTCGAGCATGTCGCAGACCGTCTCGATGGCCGCCTTGGTCACCCAGCCTTCCTGCTCCTGCGCCAGCATCAAAAGCGGAATGATCGCCGATTGCTGGCGACCCTTCGGATACTTCTTGATCCACTGCTTGGCCACGGTCGTGTTTGCCCGGTTGAAGGCGAAACTGGCGGGCTGGACTTCGGCGGCGGCTAGTCTGCGAACTGTCATTTTCTGATCCTGGCTCCCGCTTCAGTGCACCAGCGTTGCCGCTTCGAGGAGCTGCAGCCAAAATGGGCTTCTGCTTGCGATCATGTTGTAGCCTGTGCGCTCGACGGCGTTCGCGTTGTCAACGCGCCCGCTTCTGGCGTCGATCACGATGTGGTCCGCCGTTGCAGCCTTCATCTGTCGACCTCGCCAAAGACGATGTCGAGGGAACCCAGAATGGCGGTGACGTCGGCGAGCATATGGCCGCGGCACAGGAAATCCATTGCCTGCAGATGCGCAAAGCCGGGCGCGCGCAGCTTGCAGCGGTACGGCTTGTTGGAGCCGTCCGAAACGAGATAGACGCCGAACTCGCCTTTCGGCGCTTCGACGGCCGCATAGACCTCACCGGCCGGAACCTTGTAGCCCTCGGTGTAAAGCTTGAAGTGATGGATCAGCGCTTCCATCGAGCGCTTCATCTCGCCACGCTTGGGCGGCACCACCTTGCCGTCGAGATTGGAAACAGGGCCTGTCGCTTCCTTGCCGAGCAAAAGATCGATGCACTGCCGCATGATCCGGGCCGACTGGCGCATTTCTTCCATACGGATCAGATAACGGTCGTAGCAGTCGCCGTTCTTGCCGATCGGAATGTCGAACTCGAGTTCGGAATAGCACTCGTAGGGCTGAGACTTGCGCAGGTCCCAGGCCGCACCCGAACCGCGCACCATCACGCCCGAAAAGCCCCATGCCCAGGCGTCCTCCAGCGACACCACGCCGATATCGGCATTGCGCTGCTTGAAGATGCGGTTGGGAGTCAAAAGCGCGTCGAGATCATCGACCGATTTCAGGAACGGATCGATCCATTTGCCAATGTCCTCGATCAGCTTCTGCGGCAGGTCCTGATGCACGCCGCCCGGCCGGAAATAGGCCGCGTGCATGCGCGAGCCCGAGGCACGTTCGTAAAACACCATCAGCTTTTCGCGCTCGACGAAACCCCACAGCGGAGGTGTCAGCGCACCGACGTCCATGGCCTGTGTCGTCACATTCAAGATGTGCGACATGATGCGGCCCATTTCGGAATAGAGCACGCGGATCAGTTGCCCGCGCTTCGGCACTTCAATGCCCAGAAGGCGCTCGGCGGCAAGCGCGAACGCATGCTCCTGGTTCATCGGCGCGCAATAGTCGAGCCGGTCGAGATAAGGCACCGCCTGCAAATACGTCTTGTGCTCGATCAGCTTTTCGGTGCCGCGATGCAAAAGCCCGATATGCGGATCGACCCGGTCCACCACCTCGCCGTCCAGTTCCAGCACAAGGCGCAAAACGCCGTGCGCAGCCGGATGCTGCGGGCCGAAGTTGATATTGAAGTTGCGTACCGAGGTTTCAGCCATGCCCCGTGCCTCAGTTCGTCTTCGCCTTCTCGTCTCCGGGCAGCACGTAGTCCGTGCCTTCCCAAGGCGAGAGAAAATCGAAATTGCGGAATTCCTGCTTCAGTTCCACAGGCTCGTAGATGACGCGCTTGGCCTCGTCGTCGTAGCGAACCTCGACAAATCCGGTCAGCGGGAAATCCTTGCGCAGCGGATGGCCCTCGAAACCGTAGTCGGTCAGCAGGCGGCGCAAGTCCGGATGGCCGGAAAACAGCACGCCGTAAAGATCGTAGGTCTCACGCTCATACCAGTCCGCACCCGGATAGACGTCGGTGATCGACGGAACCAGCGTATCCTCGCTCGCCTCGACCCTGACGCGGATGCGCAAATTCTGCTTCGGCGACAACAGGTGATAGACGACATCGAAGCGCTTTGCGCGGGCCGGATAGTCCGCCCCGCTGACGTCGATGATCGACACGAACTGGCACTTCGCGTCGTCGCGCAGGAAGCGCACGACATCGACGATATCGCCGGCCTTCACCGTGATGCTCAGCTCGCCATAAGCAACGACGCTTTCCAGAATATCGGCGTCGAGCTTGTCGTTGAGATATGCGGCAAGATCGTTGAGGCGTTCACTCATTGTCGATCACCGCTCGATCGTGCCGGTACGGCGTATCTTCTTCTGCAACAGAAGAAGGCCATACATCAAAGCTTCCGCGCTGGGCGGGCAGCCGGGCACATAGATGTCCACCGGAACGATGCGGTCGCAACCGCGCACCACGGAATAGGAATAGTGGTAGTAGCCGCCGCCATTGGCGCACGAGCCCATCGAGATGACGTAGCGCGGCTCCGGCATCTGGTCGTAGACCTTGCGCAGCGCCGGCGCCATCTTGTTGGTCAGCGTGCCGGCGACGATCATCACGTCCGACTGGCGCGGAGACGCGCGCGGCGCGATGCCGAAACGCTCACTGTCATAGCGCGGCATGGCGGAGTGGATCATTTCCACGGCGCAGCACGCCAAGCCGAAGGTCATGTACATCAGCGAGCCGGTGCGCGCCCACGTGATCAGCGCCTCGGTAGACGTGACGAGAAAACCCTTGTCGGCGAGCTCATCATTGATGCCGACGAAGAAAGGATCGTCAGACCCGATAGGCTTTCCAGTCCTCGGGTCGAGAATGCCTTTGGGCTGCGGCGCAACCAGCGTGCCGGAACTGTCGCTCAATCCCATTCGAGCGCCCCTTTCTTCCACTCATAGGCAAAGCCGATGGTCAGCACGGCTAGGAACACCATCATCGACCAGAAGCCGAGCATGCCGATCTCCCCGAAGGAAACCGCCCACGGAAACAGGAAGGCCACTTCGAGATCGAAGATGATGAACAGGATGGACACCAGATAAAAACGCACGTCGAATTTCATGCGCGCGTCATCGAACGAATTGAACCCGCACTCGTAAGCTGAAAGCTTTTCCGGATCTGGATTGCGATACGCCACCAGGAACGGTGCTATGATCAGGGCCAGTCCCACGACCAGCGCCACGCCGATGAAAATCACGATCGGCAGATACGAACTCAGCAATGCGTTCATGCTGCGACTTTCCGTTAGCGGCTACCCCGCCTGAAGCTATAGCAGCAGGCCATGATACGGAAGCGCGACAGTTAATCGCTGAACCGCTTGCCGGTCCCATGCTGCAACGCGGCGAGGGTTAGCGCAGCCGGTTGCCCGAAGCAAGTCAAACCTTGGCCAAAAGATGGCGCTCGCACGCTTATGAAGCAAAACTGGTCATTCCAGCTCTTGTTTGATTTCCTTCACTTTTTACTCCACTTTTACTCCTGACAGTATTGTGGCGATTTCGCTGCTAGCATGGGCGGAATCAACTTCCCGCACCGCACGGCCAGCATCGACGAAAAAGGCGCATGAAAGAGACGTTTTCTCTCGCACAGGCACGACGCATCACGCTGGCTGCACAAGGCTTTGGCCTACCCCGCCCGGTCGGCCCTGTCGACCGCAGGCACTTGACCAGAACCCTGTCGCGCACCGGCCTGCTGCAGATCGATTCCGTCAGCGCCGTGGTGCGCGCGCATTACATGCCGCTTTACTCAAGGTTAGGCTCATACCCATTTTCCCTGCTCGACAATGCCACCCAGTCGCGCAAGCGGCTGCTGTTCGAATATTGGGCGCATGAGGCGTCCCTGCTGCCCGTCGAGACTTATCCCCTGATGCGCTGGCGCATGCAGCGCGCCGAGCGCGGCGACGACATATATGGCGCGCTGGCGAAGTTCGGCCGCGAGCGCGCCGACTATATTGAAGGTATCTACCGCGAGGTCGCCGCTCGTGGCCCGATTGCCGCATCCGATCTCGAAGGCCAGAAGGGTTCCGGCGGCTGGTGGGGCTGGAGCGAAGCCAAGCATGCCTTCGAATGGCTGTTCTGGGCTGGCCGCATCACCACCGCCTATCGGCGCGGCTTCGAGCGCCTCTATGATTTACCCGAGCGCGTATTGCCGCCGGCAATCCTGAACATGCCTACTCCATCGCCTGCCGATGCGCACCGCGAACTGTTGCGCATTTCCGCACGAGCCCACGGCATCGCCACCGCCGGTTGCCTGCGCGACTACTTCCGCCTCTCCCCGGCCGATATCAAGGGCCGCATCGAGGAACTCGTTGAAGAAGGCGATCTGATCCCCGTCCGTATCGAGAGCTGGGCAAGGCCGGCCTATCTCCACAAGGATGCACGCCTGCCGCGCAGGGTCGAGGCACGTGCCCTGCTTGCGCCTTTCGATCCACTGGTCTTCGAACGCACCCGCACCGAAAGCCTGTTCGGTTTCCGCTATCGTATCGAAATCTACACACCGGCGGAAAAGCGGCAGTACGGCTACTACGTCCTGCCCTTCCTGCTCGGTGATAGGATCGTGGCGCGCATCGACCTTAAAGCCGACCGTCCGGCAGGCGTCTTGCGTGTTCATGCCGCCTATGCTGAACCGGGCGCGCCGCCCGAGACGGCATCCGAACTGTTCAAGGAATTGCAGCTCATGCAGGGCTGGCTTGGCCTCGACCGGATCGAGGTCACGCCTGCTGGCGATCTCGGCCCGTCGCTCGCCGCTATCAAAGCGTCGTAACCACGCGTTGACACGCCCACCTCCTCAAGCCTAAATCCGCCACAGACGGTCTCCTCTCCAAAAGAGGGGAGCTAAGAGGGAATGCGGTGCGAGGCTTTACGACCTCAAATCCGCGGCTGTCCCCGCAACTGTAAGCGACGAGCCAAGCCGGACACCACTGGGCAGAGCCCCGGGAAGGCGGCAGCAAGGCAACGACCCGCGAGCCAGGAGACCTGCCGTCTGCAGAAAAGAATCCGACCGCCTGGCGGGTGTCCCGGGCAAGGAGCACGCTTTGGATTGCGACGGCAATTTTTCAGGTGAATCAGATGGCCGCGCCGCGGTTACGGTTGTGGTCTGCACATCGTGCCGTGACGAGACCGGTGCCGACTCTCACCCCCGCGCCGGTGAGTTGCTTGCTGAAAGCGCACGCACCGCAGCCACTGGCCGAAATGTCCATATCCGCACCGTCGAATGCCTCGGCAATTGCAAGCGCCGCCTGAGCGCCTCAATCCTGCGCGCCGGCGGTTGGAGCTACGTCTTCGGCGATCTCGCGCCGACAAGCGGCGCCGATCTCGTCGAGGGTGCCGAACTTTTCGCCGCCAGCCCCGATGAGCTCATGCCGTGGCGCGGCCGCCCAGATTGCCTCAAGCGTGGCCTCGTCGCCCGTATCCCTCCCCTCCATTTGTTGAAGGACTGACTATGACCGCCACAGCTACGCGCGTTCCCTGCACCGTCGTCACCGGCTTTCTCGGCGCGGGCAAGACCACGCTGATCCGGCACCTGCTTGAGCATGCCAAAGGCAAGCGCCTCGCCCTTATCGTGAACGAATTCGGCGACATCGGCGTGGACGGCGAAATCCTCAAGGGCTGCGGCATCGATACCTGCCCCGAGGAAAACATCGTCGAACTGGCCAATGGCTGCATCTGCTGCACCGTTGCCGACGACTTCGTTCCGGCGCTCGACCAGATCCTTTCGCGCACACCCAAGGTCGATCATATCCTGATCGAGACGTCCGGCCTCGCTTTGCCGAAGCCGCTCGTCCAGGCCTTCCAGTGGCCAACGGTCAAGAGCCGGGTCACCGTGGACGGTGTCATCGCCGTGGTCGACGGTCCAGCCCTTGCCGCCGGCCAAGTCGCCTCGGACATGGACGCTCTCGCAGCCCAGCGCGCCAGCGACGACTCCCTCGACCACGACGACCCCGTCGAAGAAGTTTTCGAAGATCAGGTCGCCTGCGCCGATCTCATCATTCTCTCCAAGGGCGACTTGATGGACGCCGCCGGTTCCGCCCGCGCCAACGCCATCATCAATGAGCACATCACGCCCGCCGTGAAGGTCGTGCCGTCCGTACAGGGCAAGGTCGATCCGTCGGTTCTTCTCGGTCTCGGCCTCGCCGTCGAGGAAGACATCGAGAACCGCAAGTCGCATCACGACGGCATGGGCGACCACGAACACGACGACTTCGACACCTTCATCGTCGATGTCCCCTCGATTTCAGATCCGGAAGATCTGGCCCGGCGCGTCGCGACTGCAGCGGAAGAAGAAAACGTCCTTCGCGTGAAGGGGTTCATCGATGTCAGCGGCAAGCCGATGCGGCTGCTTGTTCAGGCCGTCGGCCCGCGCGTCAACCACTACTATGACCGCGCCTGGACCCCTGCCGACCAACGCCGCTCGCAGCTCGTCGTCATCGGTTTGAAAGGACTGGATCGCCCGGCCATCGAAAAGATCCTGATAGGATAACAATGAAAGCGTTCACCGTCGGGATGCCGCAATGCATATCCTGACCACCACATCCGCCTCGCTCGACGAGATCGCCGAGCCGATCGATCTGCGGCAGACGCCGGCGGATGTGGTTGCGCTGTCTTTTACCGACAGTGACCTTGCCGGCTTGGCCTCCGCCTGGAAAGCCGATGCGCAGCGGTTGCCTTCCATGCGTCTCGCCGCATTGCGCGACCTACGTCACCCGATGTCGGTCGATCTATGGATCGACAGCGTGGCCCGCCACGCCAAGGTGATACTGGTGCGCATTCTCGGCGGTTACGACTGGTGGCGATACGGCTGCGACCAGCTAGCGGCAACCGCGCGTGCCAAAGGCATCAAGCTTGCCCTCCTACCCGGAGAGTGCCGCGACGAGGATTTGCGCCTCATCGAAGCCTCTACTCTGCCTCGCGAAGAGCTCGCCTCTCTGCTCGACTATTTCCGCGAAGGCGGACCCGCCAATATGAAGGGGTTGGTGCATCGCCTCGCCAATCTGGCCGGTCACGAGGCGCTATCTGCCGATCCGATCGAAGTACCCAAGGCCGGTTACTACGAGCCGGGGCTTGGCGTGGTTACCTCGCCTCGCTTGGGAGACAGCCCTGCCCCCGTCATCCCCATCCTGTTCTACCGTTCCATGCTTTTGGCAGCCGACGTCGCTCCCATCGACGCGCTGGCGGCGGAACTCAGGCAAAGCGGCATCGCAGCCGTGCCGATCTTCGTCTCCAGCCTCAAGGACCACACTTCGCTTGCCTTCGTGGAAGCAGCCTTTGCAGCGCACGCGCCAACCGCAATCATCACCGCCACGGCATTCGCATCGGGTGCCGAGCCGGGCGCCGAAACGCTGTTCGACCGCGCCGGTGTGCCGGTCTTTCAGGTCATCGTGGCCACGACCCGCCGCGATGCTTGGGCGATCAACCAGCGCGGCCTTGCGCCTGCCGATCTTGCCATGCATGTCGTCCTACCCGAGCTCGACGGCCGCATCCTTGCCGGTGCCATTTCCTTCAAGGCCGAAAGCAGGATTGATCCGGCACTCGGCTTCCGCGCCCATTCCAATCGACCCGAACCGGACCGTATCCAGCAAGTCGTCCGACGCATCACAAACTTCATTCGCTTGAAGGAAACTCCGCCGGCGGAGCGGCGCATCGCCATCCTTATCCCGGACTATCCGAGCGCGCCCGGACGCACCGGCTATGCCGTGGGCCTCGACGTTCCTTCCAGCGTCCTCGCGATGCTGCATGACCTCAAGCAAGCCGGCTACACCGTTGACAGGATTCCGCAATCGCCGCGCGAATTGCTGGACCTTTTGGAGTCCGGAACGCCAGGTCTATGTGTCGACGATTACCAATCTCATTTCGATGGCCTGCCCACCGCTGCCCGCGAGGCGGTGGAAAAGGCATGGGGTGACGCCAGAGCCGCGTTGTCGGACTGCCCCTCATCCCCTGCCGGACCTTCTCCCCGTAAAGTACGGGGAGAAGGAGGAAACTCCAATGCCGACGCCCCCCTCTCCCCGTTTCTACGGGGTGAGGGGCAATCCACCTTCCCCTTCCGCGCAGCAACCTTCGGCAACATCACCGTGGCACTCGCGCCTGACCGGGGTCGCTCGGCCGATCGCCGCGCCGACTATCACGACCCGACTCTGCCGCCGCGCCACGAACTCGTTGCCTTCGGCCTCTGGCTGCAAAAGTCGATTGGCGCGCTCGCCATCGTCCATGTTGGCGCACATGGCACGCTGGAATGGCTGCCCGGCAAGACGGTAGCGCTCAGCGAATCCTGCTTCCCTGAGATTGTCACCGGCTCACTGCCGGTCATCTACCCCTTCATCGTCTCAAATCCCGGCGAGGCCGCTCAAGCCAAACGCCGCATCGCCGCCGTTACGCTCGGCCATTTGCCCCCGCCCCTCGCTGAAGCCGGTCTCGACGCGAACCAGAAAAAGCTGGAACGCCTCGTCGATGAATACGCGCAGGCCGATGGGCTGGATCGCCGCCGTCGCGACCGCCTCGCCAAACTCATCGTGGAAACGGCAGCCCAGACCGGACTTGCGACGGAGGCCGGCGTTGCCAACACCGATGCACCCGACGAAGCCTTGCGCCGCATTGATGCTTGGCTCTGCGATCTCAAGGACTTTGCCATCAAGGATGGCCTGCACATCTATGGCCGCGCCGCGCAAGGCGAAGCCGACCTGCTTCGCCTGCAAAGCGCCGTCACCGAGCAATCCGCCCTGCTCGCCGCCCTCGACGGTCGCCACATTACAGCCGGTCCTTCCGGCGCACCCGCGCGCGGTCGTTCAGACGTGCTGCCCACCGGCCGCAACCTGTTCACCTCCGATCCGCGCACCATGCCGACCCCTACCGCTTTCGACCTTGGCAAGGCGGCAAGCGACGAGGTCGTGACAAGCTACCTTCAGGCGCACGGCGACTGGCCGCGCTCGCTGGTCATCGACCTGTGGGGTTCGGCCTCGCTGCGCACCGGTGGCGAAGAGATCGCGCAAGGCCTCGCCCTGATGGGCTGCCGACCGCAATGGGACGCTGCCACCGGCCGCGTCACCGGCATCGAAGTTTTGCCACCGGCTACGCTCGGCCGCCCACGCATTGACGTTACATGGCGCATATCCGGCCTGTTCCGCGACATGTTCCCGACCCAGATTGCCTTGATCGACGCTGCTGCCACCGCCGTCGCCACGCGTGAGGAGGATGACGCCGAAAATCCCCTCGCCGCTCGCACGCGCGCCGATGGCAAGGTCACGCCGCGCATCTTCGGCTCTTCGCCCGGAACCTATGGCGCGGGCCTGGAAGACCTGCTTTCAAGCGGAGACTGGCAGGCTCGCGAAGACCTCGGTCGCGCCTATCTCGACGCTGCCTCGCACGCCTATGGCGGAGTTGAAGGCGAAGGCGTTTCAGCCCCCGGCGCGTTTGCCGGCCGCCTTGCCGATGCGGATCTGCTCGTCCACACCGGCGACGATCCGGGCCGCGACATCCTCGAAGGGTCCGCCGATGTCGCCTTCATTGGCGGCTTTTCGGCCGCTTTGGCGGCGCTTGGCGGCAATGCCGATGTCGTCGTGCTCGACACCACCGATCCGCAAAAGCCCAAGCCACGCTCGGTTGCCGAAGCCGTTGGCCGTGTGGTGCGGGCGCGCGCGGTCAATCCGCGCTTCGTCGCCGGCCAGATGCGGCACGGCCCGCGCGGTGCCTCTGAGTTTGCCGAGACCGTCGATCGTCTCGTCGGCTTCGCCGAAATCACCCATGCCATTCCGGGCAATCTGATAGAAGTCGTGCACGACGCCTACCTCGGCGATCCCGCCGTGCGCGCCTTCCTGTTGCGCGAAAATCCCGCTGCCGCGAAGGTGATCGCCGAACGCTTTCAATCGGCGCGCCGCCGGGGCCTCTGGCATCCGCTTCGCAACTCCATCGACGACGATCTCGCCGCTCTCATTGCCGAAGCGCAAGCACAGGGAGTGGCCGCATGAACGCCATGTCCCGCCGTGGCGCCTGCCCGACCCTTTCGGCACCCATGCAAACCGGCGATGGCCTGCTCGCGCGGCTCAATCCGGTCGCAGGAGGACTTTCGCCCAAAGCCTTGATCGGACTCTGCGAATCCGCACTGCGTCACGGCAACGGCGTTTTGGAAGTGACCGCGCGAGGAAGCCTACAAATCCGCGGCCTCACGCCAGCGTCGGCCAACCGGCTTGCCGGCGAAGTTGATCAACTGGGCATCACTGTGCGCACCGGCGTTCCAGTTGAAACGGGTCCGTTAGCCGGCCTTGATCCATCCGAAGTTGCCGACCCGCGCCCGCTTGCAGATGCCATCCGGACCGCGATCATCTCCGCCAGTCTTGCTGAACGGCTTGGCCCCAAGGTCTCCGTCGTAGTCGACGGCGGCGGCCATGTCTCCCTGGATGCCATCATCGCCGACGTGCGGCTAAAGGCTCAAAAGCGTGCCGGCGAAACCATCTGGCACCTCGCCACCGGCGGCAATGCGGCTACGGCCGAACCGCATGGAACCGTTTCAGAAGCCGACGCATGCAAGGCAGCGCTCGCCATCCTGCAAGCGATCGCAGCGCTCGGAAAAGAAGCCCGCGCGCAGGATTTGAGCGCTGGCGCCCTACCCTCCGCCTTGCGGGGAGGGTCGGCCGGCGAAGCTGGACGGGGTGGGGGTCCTATCGGGACCATACCCCTCGCCAATGGCACCCGTGCGCTCGGCGTCGCCCTTCCCTTCGGTTCGATGCCGGCAAGCGTTCTCATCAATCTTGCCCAAGCCGCCCTTGCCGCAGGCGCGGCCGAGATACGTCCAGCCCCCGGTCGGTCACTTCTTTTCCTCGGCCTGAGCGAAAACGCCTGCCACCGACTGCAAGACACGGCAGCAGCATTAGGCATCATCACCAACATCACCGACCCACGCCTGCACATAGCCGCTTGCCCCGGCACGCCCGCCTGCGCGTCCGGCAAGATCGAGACCCGCGCGATTGCCGAACGTATCGCCGCCACCAAGTCCGACTTCCTCGACGGCTCGTTCACGCTCCATATCTCCGGCTGCGAGAAGGGTTGCGCGCATCCCGGCGCAGCCGCCCTGACGGTCGTCGGCCACAATGGCGGCGCCGGCCTTGTCGTCAACGGATCGGCAAAGGCACTTTCGCCCGATAGCGCATCATGCAATGACGCCGCTCGTGGCCTTACGGCCATAGCAAAGCTAGTCCAAATCTCGCGCCAACCGAACGAAGACACCGCCGCCTGCCTTGCCCGCCTTGGCGCGACCACCATTCAAACCGCCTACCGACAGGATTGAGCATGGCCGCCTACGACTATATCCACGACGGCACCGCTATCTACGAGCGCTCCTTCGCCATCATTCGCGCCGAGGCGGACCTCGCCCGTTTCAGCGATGCCGAGGCCGACGTCGCGATCCGCATGATCCATGCCTGCGGCCAGGTCGAGGCGGCCCGCAACTTCGTCTTCTCGCCTGATTTCGTCGCCTCCGCGCGCGCCGCCCTGCAAGCCGGCGCACCGATCTTCTGCGATGCCGAAATGGTCTCGCAAGGCGTTACCCGCGCCCGGTTGCCTGCCGGCAACGAAGTGATCTGCACCTTGCGTGACCAGCGCGCCCACGTGCTTGCCGCTGAGATCGGCAACACCCGTTCTGCCGCGGCCATCGATCTGTGGGGCGAGCGCATGGCTGGCAGCGTCGTCGCCATCGGCAATGCGCCGACCGCTCTTTTCTACCTGCTGGAAAAGCTGCGCGACGGCGCGCCGAAGCCGGCTGCCATCATCGGCATGCCTGTCGGCTTCGTCGGCGCAGCCGAATCGAAGGATGCGCTGGCGGAAAACTCCTATGGCGTTCCTTTCGCCATCGTCCGTGGCAGGTTAGGCGGCAGCGCCATGACCGCCGCTGCCCTCAACGCACTTGCGAGGCCAGGCCTGTGACCCAGTCGAAACAAGGCAGGCTGATCGGCGTCGGCACCGGCCCCGGCGATCCCGAGCTGATGACGCTGAAGGCTGTGCGCGCACTGGCCGAGGCCGACGTGGTCGCGCATTTCGCCAAGCGCAACGCAAACGGCAACGCCCGCGCCATCGTCGACGGCCATATGAAACCCGGCGTCGTCGAATTGCCGCTCTACTATCCCGTCACCACGGAAATCGACAAGGAACACGCCGACTACAAGTCGCAAATCCTCGCCTTCTACGAACAATCGGCAGACGCGGTGGCACAGCATCTCATCGCCGGCCGCACCGTCGCGGTGCTGTCCGAGGGGGATCCGCTGTTCTACGGCTCCTACATGCACCTCCATGTCCGGCTGGCGCACCGGTTCCCGACCGAGGTCATCCCCGGCGTCACCGCCATGTCCGGCTGCTGGTCGGCCACCAGCCAGCCCATCGTGCAAGGCGACGACGTGCTGACGGTGCTCCCCGGCACCATGAACGAGGATGAACTCACCCGCCGCCTGGGCGACACCGACGCCGCCGTCATCATGAAGGTCGGCCGCAACCTGCCCAAGATCAGGCGCGCGCTGACCGCAGCCGGCAAGCTCGAAAAAGCCATATATGTCGAGCGCGGCACCATGGCCAACGGCGCTTCCATGCGTCTTGCCGACAAGGTGGATAACAAGGCCCCGTATTTCACCATCATCCTTGTCGCCGGCTGGGCTGGTCGGCCGGGCGAACTCGCTTCCGGAGTGGTCCTGTGACCGGCCGCCTCACCGTCATCGGCCTCGGGCCGGGCAACGCCGATCAGGTAACGCCCGAGGCAAGCCAAGCCGTTGCCGAGGCCACGTTCTTCTATGGCTACAAGCCCTATCTCGATCGCCTCGAACTGAGGTCCGATCAGGTGCGCGTCGCCTCCGACAATCGCGAGGAACTGGCTCGTGCTCAGGAAGCGCTGGAAAAGGCGGTGGCCGGCCACAGCGTCGCCGTCGTTTCCGGTGGCGATCCGGGCGTGTTCGCCATGGCCGCCGCCGTCTGCGAAGCCGTCGAGGCCGGTCCCGCCGCATGGCGCGACATCGACATCGCCGTGGTGCCCGGTGTCACAGCCATGCTTGCCGTTGCCGCCCGCATCGGCGCGCCGCTCGGTCACGACTTCTGCGCCATATCGCTGTCCGACAACCTGAAACCGTGGGATCTCATCGAACTGCGCCTGCTGGCCGCCGCCGGTGCGGGCTTCGTCATCGCGCTCTATAACCCGATCAGCAAAGCCCGGCCTTGGCAGCTTGGCCGCGCCTTCGAGTGCCTTTCGGCCGTGCTTCCCGGCACCACGCCCGTCATTTTCGGCCGCGCCGCCGGCCGGTCCGACGAGCGCATGAACGTCTGCCTGCTTGCCGACGCTTCCCCGGACATGGCCGATATGGCGACCTGCATCATCATCGGCTCGCCGGAAACCCGCATCATCAAGCGCGGCGAGCGCCCTGCCCTGGTCTACACGCCGCGTTCCGCCACGGGGCCAAGATGATGATCGACCATTCGGGCAAGCTCCTCGACGGTTTCGCCGCAAGGCACGTCCGGCAGCGCCGGCCTTTGGATCATCACGATCTCCATGCCCAGCGCCCGCGCAGCGGCGATCTTGCCGTAGGTCGCAGCGCCACCGCTGTTCTTGGAAACCACCACGTCAATCCGATGCTCAAGCAGCAGGGCCTTTTCATCCGCTTCAGCGAACGGCCCACGCGCCAGAATGTAGGTCGCATCCGGCACATTCAGCGGCGGTTCGATCGGATCGACGCTGCGGATAAGATAATGGTGCGGTCGAGAAGACTCGAACTCGGCTACCTCTTGACGGCCCAGGGTGAGGAAAATACGGCGCGGTGCCGCGCCGAGCGCTCCAACTGCCTCAGCAACCGTATCCACCACGGTCCATCTGTCGCCCTCGACCGGCTCCCAGCCGGGGCGTCGCAACGCGAACACCGGGGTTCCTATCCTTTCAGCCGCCTGCGCCGCGTTGGCCGAAATCCGCGCCGCATAAGGGTGGGTGGCGTCGATCAACAGATCGACTCGCTGATCGCGCAGATATTGCGCCAATCCATCGGCCCCGCCGAAGCCGCCTATGCGGGTCGGCACCGGCTGCGCAGCGGGATTTTCCGTTCGCCCGGCCAACGACAGCGTAACCGCAACATCGCTGCGCGCCACCAGCCTGCCGGCCAGTTGCCGCGCCTCGCTTGTGCCGCCAAGGATCAGGATACGGTGGGTCATCATGCCTGCTGAGGGAAAATCAACTGCCGCCCGCAACGCATGGCTCACCGTCGTCGGCATCGGCGAAGACGGTGTAGCGGGTCTCGGCGACGAGGCCAAGCGCGCCATTGCTGCCGCCGAGTTCGTGTTCGGCGGCAAACGCCACCTCGAACTGGCCAATTCCCTTATCAACGGCAAAGCGCATCAATGGCCGACGCCGTTCGACGCCGGCATGGCCGAGGTCGCGGCGCTGGCCGGACGCAACGTCTGCGTGCTCGCGTCTGGCGATCCTTTCCTGCACGGCGTCGGCGTCACGCTGGCGAGAACCATCCCTGTTGCGGAGATGCGTATCATTCCGGGCCCTTCCGCCTTCTCGCTCGCCGCCTCCCGCCTCGCATGGGCCTTGCAGGACGTCGAAGCCATTTCGCTGCATGGCCGCTCTCACGACCTGATCCGCCCCCTCCTGCATCCCGGCACGCGCATCCTCACACTTACCTCCGATGGCGCAGCCCCAGCTGCTATCGCGCAGCTACTGGCCGATCTCGGCTTCGGCCCAAGCCGACTGACCGTGATGGAAGCGCTCAGCGGCCCGAACGAAGCCATTCGCACCGCCCGTGCCGATGCCTTCCACATCGAAAACATCAATCCGCTCAATGTTCTGGCGATCGAAGTTGATTCCACTTCGCAGGCGCGCATCCTTCCCCTCACTCCCGGCCTCGCCGACGACTTGTTCGAGCATGACGGCCAGATCACCAAGCGCGAGGTCCGTGCCCTTACCCTTTCCGCGCTTGCCCCACGGCGCGGCGAACTGCTGTGGGACATCGGGGCCGGCTCCGGTTCCATTGGCATCGAGTGGATGCTGGCACACCCATCGCTGCGCGCCATAGCCATCGAAGCCGACACCGACCGCGAGGCCCGCATCCGTCGCAATGCAGCATCCTGCGGCGTGCCCGGCCTCACCGTGGTTCACGGCACCGCTCCGCAAGCCCTGAATGGGCTTGAAGCCCCTGACGCCGTCTTCATTGGCGGCGGCGGCAGCGACCAAGGCGTCCTTGACGCCGCCGTCAGCGCCTTGCGTCCCGGTGGCCGCCTCGTCGCCAATGCCGTGACGCTTGAAATGGAAGCGCTGCTCATCGCCAGCCATGCCGCCCTTGGCGGCGACCTGACGCGCATCGCGCTTTCCCGCGCCGCCTCAATCGGCTCGATGCAAGGTTGGCGCTCCGCCATGCCAATCACCCAGTGGAATTGGGTGAAACCATGATGGTCGCGGGCATTGGCTGCAAGAAGGGCGTCAGCACCAGTCAGATTCTGGCAGCGGTAGAAGCCGCATTGCAGTCGCACGGACTCTCGTCGGCCTCACTCTCCGGCCTGGCCACCGCCAAGCTGAAGGCGCATGAAGACGCGATCTTCTCCGCCGGGCATGAATTGCGCCTACCGGTTTTCCTGGTCGATGGCCCTGCCCTGCAGATCGTGTCGCTGCGCGGCCTCACCCGTTCCGGCCGCTCGCTCGCTGCCACGGGCACGCCATCCGTGTCCGAAACGGCCGCACTTGCCGCTGCCGGCCACCGCGCCCGCCTGCTCGGACCCCGCACCGTGCTTGGCCCCGTCACTTGCGCCATCGCCGTCGCCGGAGACACAATATGACCGTCCATTTCATCGGTGCCGGCCCCGGTGCCGCTGACCTCATCACCGTGCGCGGCGCAAGGCTGCTCGGCTCCTGCCCCGTCTGCCTCTATGCCGGCTCCATCGTCGCACCAGAACTGCTCGACCATTGCACGCCGGGCACGAAGCTCATCGACACAGCCCCGATGTCGCTGGACGAGATCGAGACTGCCTACCTCTCGGCCCATCAGGCCGGGCATGACATCGCACGGCTGCATTCCGGCGACCTTTCGGTGTGGAGCGCCGTCGCCGAACAAATCCGCCGTCTGCAAAAGCACGGTATTCCTTACACCCTCACCCCCGGCGTGCCGTCTTTCGCCGCCGCCGCCGCCTCCCTTGGCCGCGAACTCACCATTCCCGAAGTCGCGCAAAGCCTCGTGCTTACCCGCGTTTCGGGCCGCGCCTCGAAAATGCCGCCCGGTGAAACGCTCGCCGGCTTCGGCCGCACCGGCGCGACAATCGCCATCCATCTGGCAATCCACGCCATCGACCATGTCGTGGCTGAGCTTTCGCCGCTCTATGGCGCCGACTGCCCCGTCGCCATCGTCTTTCGCGCCTCCTGGCCGGACGAGCGCATCATCACCGGTACGCTTGCAACCATCGAAGAGCAGTTGAAGGCGGACCCCATTGAGCGCACTGCCATCATCTTCGTCGGCCATTCGCTGGCTGCCACCGATTTCACCGAAAGCTCCCTTTACGACGCCTACTACCAGCGGCGTTTTCGCGGGCGGGACGGACTATGAGTAACGACGCAAATAACAGCCCTCGGGCCGCCGTCGAACGGGCGCTGAGCCGTCTCGACGCCAAGCTGCGCACGCTCGATGCCGGTCATGTCTGGCTGGCAGGTGCCGGCCCCGGCGACCCCGGTCTTTTGACACTGGATGTCGTCAGCGCGCTCGGGCAGGCTGACGCTCTGGTGCATGATGCGCTGGTCTCACCAGAAATCATTGCCATGGCAGTGCAAGCGGAAAAGTTCTTTGTCGGCAAGCGCGGCGGCCGCCTGTCCATCCCGCAAGGCGACATCAACGCGCTTCTCGTGCGCCTCGCCCGCGAAGGCCGCAAGGTAGTGCGGTTGAAGGGCGGCCACCCTTATGTCTTCGGGCGTGGCGGCGAGGAAGTGCAGGCTCTGGTCGAAAACGGCATTCCTTATCGCGTCTTGCCGGGCGTCACTTCGGCCTTCGGCGGCCTTACATCGGCTGGCATCCCCGCTACCATGCGCGGTGTCAACGGCGCCATCATTCTTGCCACAGGTTTCGCCGCCGTTTCCGACGATCGTCCCGATTGGGCAGCGCTTGCCCGCACCGGCCAGCCGATCATCATCTACATGGGCCTGACCCATATGGCCGCGACCATCGCCGATCTTTACGCGGGTGGCCTGTCTCCCGAAACACCGGCAGCCCTGATCGAAAACGCCACCTTGCCGCAGGAGCGTACGGTGGTCGCCACGCTCGGCACGCTTGTGGAAGCCGCCAGCCGCGAAAATATCGTCTCCCCGGCCCTCACCGTCATTGGCGGCATCGTAGCACTTCGTGCCAAGCTGGCCGGTGCATCTTGAGCGCTCGCGCCATCATCATCGGCGCACCGCGCTCCGGCTCGGGCAAGACCAGCGTCACCATCGGCATATTGCGTGCGCTCGCCCGGCGTGGCCTCCGTGTGCGCGGGGCCAAATCCGGACCCGACTACATCGACCCCGGCTTCCACGAAGCCGCGACCGGCCTCTCAGGCGTCAATCTCGACAGTTGGGCGATGGCCCCAGGCCTGCTCAACGCGCTTGCCGGCAACGCCGCCGCAGACACCGACTTCGTGGTGCTGGAAAGCGCCATGGGCCTGTTTGACGGCATTCCCGGAACGCCAGGCCGTTCCGGCGCAGCATCCGACCTCGCCGCCTTGTACGGCATCCCGACACTTCTCGTCCTAGACGTCTCTGGTCAATCGACCACGGTCGCCGCTGTCGCCAAGGGCTTTGCCACCTATAGGCCGGACGTTCGCATCGCCGGCGTGGTTTTGAACCGCCTTGGCAGCGAACGTCATCGCAAGCTCTGCACCGAAGCTGTCGAAGCGCTCGGCCTGCCCGCGGTCGGAGCCATCATGCGAGACCCGAGTCTGACCATGCCCGAGCGCCATCTCGGTCTCGTCCAGGCCGGCGAGCACGACGACCTCATCGCCTTTATCGACCGCATGGCCGAAATGGTCGAGCGCTCGCTCGACCTCGATGCCGTCATGCGCCTTGCCGAACCGCTTCAGCCCTCCGGCGGCGATTTCGCATCCGCCCTGCCGCCGCCCGGGCAACGTATCGCAGTGGCTCAGGACAAGGCTTTTACCTTCATCTACCCACACGTCGCCAATCGCTGGCGGGAAACAGGCGCCGAGATCATTCCTTTCTCGCCGCTGGCCGACGAAGCGCCCGATCCGACCTGCGATGTCTGCTGGCTACCCGGCGGCTACCCAGAACTTCACGCTGGAAAGCTTGCCGCGGCCGCGAATTTCCGCGCCGGCATGACCGAATTCGCCCGCGCGAAACCGGTGCATGGCGAGTGCGGCGGCTTCATGGTTCTTGGCGAAGCGCTGGAAGATGCCGATGGCGTCACGCATCGCATGCTCGGCCTGCTCGGTCATGTGACAAGCTTCGCCAAGCGCAAGATGCATCTCGGCTACCGTCAGGCGCGCCTCTTGGCAGACTGCCCGCTTGGTTCGGCCAGCACAGTCATCCGTGGCCACGAATTCCACTATGCGCAGACCATCGGTGCCGGCAACGACCAGCCCTTGGCCGAGCTTGCCGACGGCCAGGGCGCACCGCTCGGCCCCTCTGGCTATCAACGCGGTCATGTCAGCGGCACCTTCTTCCATGCCATCGCGAGGGGCGACTGACCCATGCCCTCTCTTCGCCAGATGCGCGACGACGCTGCGCTTTGCCTCGTCTTTTTCACCCGCCTGCCGCTGCCTGTGTTCGACTTCCGCGACCGCACGCTTGCGCAAGCCATCTGTGCGGCTCCACTTGCCGGCCTTGTCGTCGCGGCCATCGCAGCCCTTGTCTTTGCCGTAGCCGACGGCCTCGGCCTGTCGCCAGCAACAGCCGCCGCTCTCTCCCTTGCCGCCGCCATGCTTGTCACCGGTTGCCTGCATGAAGACGGACTGTCGGACGTCGCCGATGGCTTCGGTGGCGGCAAATCGCGCGAGAAAAAGCTCGAGATCATGCGCGACAGCCGCATCGGTGCCTATGGTGCTTCGGCGCTGGCGCTGTCGATCCTGATCCGATGGACGGCGCTGTCCGGCATAGCCGACCCTTTCAGCGCGCTTGCCGCCCTCATTGCCGCCCACATGGCGTCACGCGGGCTGCTCGGTGCCTTCATGCATCTACTGCCACCTGCCCGCAGCGACGGGCTCTCCGCCAGCGCCGGAACTGTCAGCATCAATACCGCCCTTGCCGGCGCAGTCATTGGCGCGGCATCTCTCCTCTTGCTCGGCGCAGGCGGCGCGATCAGTGCGGCCGTCCTGCTTGCCGCGATCTTCCTTGGCCTGCGCGCGCTTTGCCTCAGCCAGATCGGCGGCCAGACAGGCGACACCATCGGCGCGCTGCAACAACTGTCTGAGATAGCTGTGCTACTCATCGCGTCCGTCGTTCTTTCGTGATTCAGTTTCGGAGACTTTACCGCCATGCCATTCAAATCGCTCGATGATCTGCGTTCGGCCTGCACCAATTTGCCGGCCGGTAGCGACACTGCCGCAGCGGCTGTCGCGCGCCGACAAGACACGCTGACCAAGCCGCAGGGCAGTCTCGGTCGTCTCGAAACCATCGCTGCATGGCTGGCGCGCTGGCAGGGCCGGGACATGCCGAAGCTCGACCGCGTCAAGGTTTTCGTCTTCGCTGGCAATCACGGCGTCACCGCGCAAGGCGTCTCCGCCTTCCCCTCCGAAGTCACCGTGCAGATGGTCGCCAATTTCGCCGGCGGCGGTGCAGCCATCAACCAGCTTGCGCGCATAGCCGGCGCTGACCTGACCGTCATTCCACTCGACCTCGACCATCCAACCGGTGATTTCACGCAAGGACCAGCGATGGATGAAGCCGCATTCCTCGCCGCCGTCTCAGCCGGTTACGATGCCGTGCCGAAAGATCTTGACCTCGTCTGTTTCGGAGAAATGGGCATTGGCAACACCACGCCCGCCGCAGCCATATCAGCCGCCCTGTTCGGCGGCGGGGCCGAAAAATGGACCGGCCGCGGCACCGGCGTCGATGACGCCGGCCTCGCCCGCAAGGTTAAGGCAATCGATGCCGGTCTCGCGCGCCACGCCGACGGCCTGTCCGATCCGCTAAAGGTCGCCGCCAATCTCGGCGGCCGCGAACTGGCCGCAATATTCGGTGCGACACTCGCTGCCCGCCATCACGGCATTCCGGTTCTGCTCGACGGCTTTGTCTGTACGGCCGCCGCAGCGCCGCTTGCCAAGCTGCATCCCGGCGGCCTCGCGCACACGCTTGCCGCCCATGTCTCCGCTGAAGCCGGCCACCGCAACCTGCTCGAAGCGCTCGGCCTGCCGCCGTTGCTGGATCTGGGTATGCGGCTGGGTGAAGGCTCAGGCGCCTGCCTTGCCGTCAACATCGTACGTTCGGCGCTGGAATGCCATGCGCGCATGGCAAGCTTTGCCGAAGCAGGCGTATCAGAAAAGTAGAGGTGGAAACCTCAGCGGTGGAGCGAAACGCTGGCGCGGATGCCGGGCGCTACCTGGCGCCGGGCGTTGCCCAGCCACTCGTCGAACGCTGCGCGTTCCGGGCGAATGAAAACGGCGTCCGGCGCAAACCGCGTCCACGCATAGTGGTGTTTGGGCGCAACCGAGGTGAGCACAGGCTTGCCGGATGCAATCGCGTGTTCGAAGGCTTCGAATAGCCCGCTTCCCACCGCCTCCACCTTGCCGAACTTGCTCAGTACGACGATATCGCTTTCCTCGATCTGCCCCAGCACGCTGGAGCACGCTCCGACGACGCCCAGTTCATCGAGATGGCAGGACGTGTGCGCTGGCGGTTCATCCAGATACATCGCATAGACATTGTTGGTCTGGATGTTGCGCAATAGGCCCGCGCTGCAGGAGCGGCCGGTCAGCCCATGCGCTTCCTCGACGATGCCGCAAACTTTGAGGCCTTCGGCGCGCCAGTCCACGATCGCCTGCGCCAGCAACTTCTGGATGATAGCGCTCTCCGCGCCAACGATCGCTGCGATTCTGCTTCGTGTCATCGCCGTGCCTGCCTTTCCGCTCGGCTACAATGATCCCGACAGCGTCTCGGATCAAGGTGTCCATGCCATGACAAACCGCCGCGCGCATCGACACAACCACGCCAGCCATTGAAACTCTTTAAACAACGTCGCGGCCAGTGCTTTGCCAAAAGCACCAAATTCGCAAGCCTAGTGCCTCGCTATAATCCTAGGCTCGCAGCAGTCTGGCGCAGATCGACAAGCAACTCCGAGGTCACCTCCAACGTTCGGTCTTCGCGCACTTGCACGCCCTGCCCGGCCTGATGTGCCGTAAGCACCTCGTCCCGTTTGCGAACGAGCGCCTCGATCTCCGGCGCATAAAGCGCCAGCACCGAACTCAGCCAGCGATTGGTGAGGTAAGACGGCCGCGCGAAATGCAGGTCGAAGCGCGGCATCAGCGCGATCGTCGCCTCCGCCTCCAGCCATTGGTCGCCAACCACCCACTGATTGACGGTGAACAGCCTGACCAGCCGGCCATAGGCATCGACACCCAAGGCGATGAGATGATGGATCGGCCCGCTCGCCCCCTCCGGCCGCACGAAGCAATGGAAATGGCCATGCTCGGCCTGCCCTTCCTGCGGCGGATGGCTGTGATAATACCACTGCGCGCCAGTTTCCGGATCGAACACGTCACCCGGAGGAAAATGCTCCCAGGCGGCAACGGATTTTGCTTCGCGCAATGTCTCGAGCAACACGTTGCTGGCCGATTTCGCCAGAACCTGTTCGCAAAACAGCGCCTGTCGCGCAGCCTCCAGTCTTGCATCGTCCATGAAGCAGTCTCCTGCCTACAACTTGCCTATTGCGGCTGTGCCGCGCAAGGCGAAGCGGCTGGCGCAGCAGCGCAAGGGGCCGGTGCCGCGGCACATGGAGCCGCAGCCGCGCAAGGCGAAGCAGCAGGCGCAGCCGAACACGGTGAGGACGCCGCACAAGGAGCCATCGCAGCACAGGGCGCCGGCGCTGCTGCGCAGGGCGATGTCGCCGCGCACGGAGAAGCGGCTGCGCAGGGCGACGCTGCGCAAGGCGAAGCAGCACTACATGGGGCTGCGGCGGCACATGGTGTCTCTGCCGCGCAAGGTGCGACCGATGCACCTGCTGCCGCAACAGGCATCGGCGCAGCCGCAAACCGGTAATGATCAACCGCCACCGCCGAAGTGGCCGCAAGGAAGGCAGTGCCGAACAAAAGCGTGTTGCGCGTGCTCATTTCGATTTGAACCCGTCGAGACCGAACACTGGACGCAACGCCACGCCGCCAAGGCTGCCGACGAAGGCCGATGCAAACCACAGCCAGCCGTGCACGCTTCCCGAAGCGATGCCGCTGAACAGCGCCCCGATGTTGCAGCCGAACGAAAGCCGCGCTCCGTAACCCATCAGCACGCCGCCAATTGCCGCAGCCAGGAACGATGCGAAGGGCACATGCACCTTCGGCGCAAATTTGCCGGCAAGTCCCGCCGCCAGCGCCGCCCCCAAAATGATGCCGAAATTCATCACCGAGGTCACATCGGCAAGCACGCTCGAACCCAGCGCCTTTGCCGGTCCGGGCCACGTCCAGAAGGTCCACGTTTCAATGGGAACGCCGGTCGCCTGAACGATCTTCGCGCCCCAAAGCCCGAAGCCGAACGTGACCGACCAGGGATGCCCTGCCGTCAGCAGGGTTGCGATGTTCAGCGCCGCTAGCAAAATGCCTGCGCCGAACAATGGCCAGGGACCATGCAGCAAGCGGGAAAATCCTTGCCTCGGCGCAGGCTTGATCTGCTCCAGACTGCCGTGGGCGCGCCGTTCCACCAGCATGGTCGCCGCCGCGACCGCAGCCAACCCGGCCAGCGTCACCGCAATCGCGCCTGCCACGCCGAACGTACGCCCGAGGCTGATCTCCGGCAGTGCAGGCAGCGCCAGCCACCAGGGCAGATGCGCCGTGCCGATCACCGCGCCCACGACGAAGAAAATAAGCGTCACCAGCATACGCGAAGAACCGCCGCCAACGGTGAACAAGGTTCCCGAACCGCAACCGCCGCCAAGCTGCATGCCGAGACCGAAAAGCGCGGCCCCCACCAGAACCGACACGCCGACCGGCGCAAACGCGCCCGCCAGCGCCAGTCCATTGGCGCTACCCATGGCAAGCAGCGGAATGAAGACAACAGCCGCCGCCGCAATCATCAGCATCTGCGCCCTGAGCGCCCTGCCCCGCCGCTCAACGACGAAACGGCGCCAGCCACCGGTGAAGCCGAACGACGCGTGATAGAGCGTCATTCCAAGCAAGCCGCCGATCAGGAAAAGCAGCGCCTGCCGTGGGCTGATCGCTTGCCCGATGGCAAGCGTTCCCAGCACGAAGGCCAGTCCGACAAAGACAACCGGGCCTTTGTCGAGATTGACGGCAGGTGCCCGGGCGAGCGTTGCGTTGATGTTGGTCATTGAGGCGGGATTCTCGCAATAGCAGACGCGACCGACTTACCGGGTCTGAGCGCTGCTGGAAACAGGAGGCCTTAAAACAGGATGTCCAGGATTGTCGTCCTGGACATCTTGCAAATCACGACTTGGCTAAGACCGGGATCAAGTACCGGGCTCGACCGGGCGCGCCGGATCGGCGGCCCATTCGGCCATCGAGCCGTCATACATCTTGGTGTTCTTGTTGCCCTCGATTTCGCTGAGGCCAAACCACACCACGGAAGCCCAGTGACCGGTATTGCAGAAGGCGATGTTTTCCTCGTCCGACTTCAGGCCGAGGTTCTTGGAAAGGTTCGCAACCGTGTCCTTTGAAGCAAAGGAAGCCTTGTCCGTATCGTAGAGCTTGCTGTTTTCCAGGTTGGCCGCGCCCGGAATGGTGCCGGCAACGCGCACCACGGGGCTCTTCGCCTCACCCTTGAACTGGGCGGCCGGGCGGCCATCGATAAGCTTGGTGCCGTCGGCACGCGCCTTTTCAACGTCAGCGGTCGTTGCCAGAAGTTCCTTCTTCAATTCACCCGTAAAGGTCGCGGCCACCGGCTTCGCAGCCTCGGTCGAGAGTTCGCCGCCAGCCGCTTCCCATGCGCGTTCGCCGCCGTCCAGGATCGATACGGCATCATGGCCGAGCACCTTGAACGTCCAGTAGATGCGCGTCGCAGCACCGAATTCGGAAGAATCCGTACCTTGCGGAACGATGACGACATGGCTGTCATTGCTGACGCCGAAATTGCCGATCGTCTTGGTGATCTGGTCAACCGGCGGCAGCATGCCCGGAACGCCGTTCACCTCGGCGCGCCAGCCGCCAGTCGTGTAAGGCGCATTGACCGCGCCCGGCACATGCCCCTTGTCATAAGGGTTGCCTTCCTTGGTGGCGTCGCGAACGTCAAGCACCACAAGGCTCTTGTCGCCCAGCTTGGATTTCAGCCATGCCGCATCCACAAGCGGCTGGTCGGTCAGGCGTTCGGCCTGAGCCCCGCCAACGAAAGCAAGACCGGCAGCGATTACTGCCGCGAAGAGAGAAAAGCGCATCAAGCCACCTCGGAAAAAGATTTCAGAAAACGACATTCCCGATAGTTATAGGCCGGCAGGCAGTGCCTAACACGACAACGTGTCCTAATATTTACGACAATTAGGAAATCCATGCGCATGAGCGACATAGAAATAGAATTTTGTTCCAGACTTCATTTGCCGCCCGGGCAGATGTCCTAAAGCCAGCGCCCACCTGCCCTTCGGCGCGCGGGAGCAACGCAGAAAAGCTCTCCACACAAGCGTGTCGGGAGAAGTCCGACGCCACCCGTATCGGTGGTCTGCAAACCGGACAGATTCGGAACAAGTTCCACGCTGCGGAGTTGACCGTCTTTGGGAGCTTGCGATGAGCGCACACGCCATCAGCCGCCAACCAACCTGCTCAAAAGAAGCGACGGCCCGAACGTTAGCCCACGCCGTCGCCGGAGAAGAATGACTGCCGAAACCCCTCGCCAACATCGACCGCGCGTCCTCAAGCGTGGCTCGATAATAACCGGCCCAAGCAAGTCGGAAGTTTCATGCATAGTCAGAAATCAGCATGCCAACGGCGCCGAACTCAAAGTACCGATCGACGTGCCGGTGCCGGACCTGTTCACCCTGTATGTGCCGATAGACGGGATCGCCTATGACGCCCAGCTTCGGTGGCGTCGCGGCGAACGCATCGGAGTAGAGTTCATAGGAACAAGGCCGAAGCCACGCTTCCACTATGGATAGCGGCTCCACAACGCCGACCATCCACGGGCAACGTCCATCAGCACTTCAGTGCGAACTTCATCCGGACTTTTTGAAAACTTGGTGGGTGTGCACAGGATCGAACTGTGGACCCGCTGATTAAGAGTCAGCTGCTCTACCAACTGAGCTACACACCCACGCCGCCGGAGAAACCAGCGTTGGCGCGCATATAACCGGCGCTATCTGGCATGTCTAGCCCTGTAAGATCATTTCCCGACAAATCGCCATACTAGTTGGGATTCGTCGCACCGGCAGCGAGATTTCGGCCGCGAATTAGACAAAAATCCGCCCTTCGCCGACTTTCACCGCATGTCCGCCAATGCGCGCCGCGATTAATTTCCGGTGCTCGACCTCAAGTTCAAGCCGTATCCGGGAGGGTCGTCCCATTTCCAGCCCCTGCTCGATCCACAGGCTCGACAGGCCGTCGCCCGGCTGGTCGAAATGCAGGACCGCGCCGGCAAAGGCGGCGGCAGCCGATCCGGTCGCCGGATCCTCGTAGGAAGGATTTCCCGGAACGAACATGCGCACGTGAAAAGCGCTGTCGTGGTTCACCGTCTCGCGGCAATAGACATAAGGGCTGGCAAATGCCCACTCGCTCTTGCGCGGTGCCAGTTCCGCCCACGCCTGGTTGTCCAGCCGGGCTTTCGCCGCTGCATTGAGCCCGCTCACCGGAATGGTCACGTAGGGAACCCCGGCCGACCAGAACGATGGCCTGTGGTTTTCAAAACCGATTTCATGCGGTCCAAGCCCAAGTGCCGCGCCAATCGCGCTAGCATCGGCGGAAAGCTCCAGCGGTTCCGGCAGCTTTGCCAGGTCGAATTCCGCAAAGGTCGCGGCTTCACCCTTTTTTACGGCGCAACGCACCGGCCCGATATTTTCTTCAAGAACGAAAATGCCGGCGACATCGCCGGAATTGCTCGCTTCGGAGAGCGCAACGGCACTCCCCACCGTCGGATGGCCGGCAAATGGCATCTCGTAGTCCGGCGTGAAGATGCGGATGCGCGCCCGGTGCGCGGCGTTGTCGGCGGGCAGCACAAACACCGATTCGGACAGGTTGAATTCGCGCGCAATCCGCTGCATCGCCTCGGTGTCCAGCCCATCGCAATCCAGCACGATGGCAAGCGGGTTACCGGTCAACCGATCGGTCGTGAAAACATCGTAGAGCAGATAGTTGCGTCCCCGCATGGCCGAAAACCCTGACACCAGATCAAACATGAGCGAAATTTAATTTGTATTTCAGTCCCTAAGGCCTGATGTGTGACACCTGATAGTGCCACATTTATAATAGGGGTCCGCCATGGACCAGATTGTCAGTCCGCCGCGAGCGGACTCGGATGCTTCTATCGAAACCAGTCTCGCTCTGGACAGCAAGGGCGTGTCCGGCATCCGGCGCAGGCGCGTATGGCTTTATCTCCTGCTGGCGCTGGCCGTCATCGCAGCCGCAATCTTCGCCTATACCCGTTTGACGGCGGCACCAGTCCGGATCGAATACGTCACCCAGCCTGCGGCCCTTGCCGACCTCACCGTCGAAGTCTCGGCCACCGGCACTTTGCAGCCACTCAATCAGGTCGATATTTCCAGCGAATTGTCGGGCGTCGTCCGCTCCGTCTCGGCAGACGAGAACCAGCAGGTGAAGAAGGGCGACGTGCTTGCCGCGCTCGACACCTCCAAGCTCGAAGCCCAGATCGAACGCGCGAAAGCCTCCGCCAAGGCAGCCGAAGCCAATGTCGAGGACGCCACCGTCACGTTGAGGGAAAACGAGAAAGCGTTGGAGCGCGCGGCGGCCCTTGCCAAGCGCGGCATGGCGACGGATCAGGCGCTTGAAGCCGCCACCGCAACGCGCGACCGCTCGCGCAGCGCCAAGGACATTGCCGAAGCCAATCTCGCCATTGCCGAGGCGGACGTGAAGTCGCAACAGACCGATCTTGCTAAGAGCACCATCTACGCCCCCATCGACGGCATCGTGCTCACCCGCTCCGTCGATCCGGGCCAGACCGTGGCGTCGTCCTTGCAGGCGCCCGTCCTGTTCGTCATCGCCGCCGACCTGAAGAAAATGGAGCTGAAGGCCGCGATAGACGAGGCCGATATCGGCACGGTCAAGCCGGGCCAGCAGGCCCGCTTCACCGTCGATGCCTTCCCCGACCGCACCTTCAATGCCGATATCCGCGACATCTCCTACGCCTCGGTCACCACCGACGGCGTCGTCACCTATGATGCAAGGCTGGATGTCATCAACGACGAGCTTTTGCTTCGCCCCGGCATGACGGCAACTGTCACTGTCGTCACCAAGGAAGCCAAGGGTGCATTGACGGTACCATCGGCGGCATTCCGCTATCGGCCGGCCGCCACCCAGACCACGAGAAGCTGGAGCCTGCTCGACATGTTCACCGGCCGCATGGGGCGTCCCGGCGGCAACAGGACGCGCCAGCAGGCCGCGCCAGCAGCCGATGGTTCGCGCACGCTCTACATCCTGAAGGACGGCGCGCCGCAGCCGGTCAACGTCAAGATCGGCGCCACCAATGGCGAACTGACCGAGGTCCTGTCAGGTCTGTCGGAGGGAGACAAGGTCATCACCGCCCAGCAGCAGCGAGGCTAGCCTTGGCCGGCCCCTTGCTGATAAGCTTCGACAAGGTCTGGAAGACCTACGGCGAAGGCGAGGCCCAGGTCCACGCCCTTGCCGGGGTGGACATGGCGATCCGCCGTGGCGAATTCGTCGCCATCATGGGACCGTCGGGTTCCGGCAAATCCACGTCCATGAACGTCATCGGCTGCCTCGATACGCCGACCGCCGGGACCTATTCCTTCATGGGCGTCGATGCCGGCCGGCTCGACCGCAACCGCCGCGCCTTGCTGCGCAATCTCTACATCGGCTTCGTCTTCCAGGGCTACAATCTCCTGCCCCGCACCACGGCGGCGGAAAACGTCGAGCTGCCGCTCATCTATCGCGGCGTACCGGCAGGCGAGCGGCGCGCGCTTGCCATGAAAGCGCTGGCGGAGGTCGGCCTTCAGGGCCGCGAGCATCACACGCCCGCCGAACTCTCCGGCGGCCAGCAGCAGCGCGTGGCCATCGCTCGCGCCATCGTCACGCGCCCCACCCTTCTGGTGGCCGACGAGCCGACCGGCAACCTCGACACCGCCCGCAGCCACGAAATCATGGAACTGCTCACCCATCTCAACACCGACCTTGGCCTGACCATTGTCATGGTGACCCATGAGGCAGACGTGGCAGCCTATGCCCAGCGCACCATCGGCTTCCTCGATGGCCATGTGGCGTCGGACGTCAGCACCAGTCCACGCGCGGTGGCATCATGATCTGGGAAACGGTGCGCCTCGCCCTTCGTTCGGTCCGCCGCAATGCCTTGCGTTCGTTCCTGACCCTGCTCGGCATCGTCATCGGCGTCGCCGCTGTCATCGCCATGCTGACCATCGGCTCCGGCACCACGGAAAAGGTCAAGTCCGACATCGCCAAGCTCGGCTCGAACCTGCTCGTCGTGCGCGCCGGCCGTCCTCCCGGCCCCGGCGGGCATGATGTCGTGCGCCGCCAGCTCGGCGAAAAGGAGCTCGACGCGCTCAACCATCGCCTCATCGGCGCACGCGCCATTGCACCAGCCGCACAAAAGCAGGTCCGCGTCATCTATGGCACCGAAAGCCTTACCGCAGGCGTCACCGGCACGGACGCCGCCTTCCTCGATGCACGCGACTGGAAGCTCGTTTCCGGCCGCGCCTTCAGCGAATCCGAATCGCGCGGCGGCGCAGGCGTCTGCCTCATCGGCGAAACCGTCCGCCGCCAGTTCTTCCAATCCGGCGACCCGGATGGCGAGCTGATCCGCGTCAACCGCGCCACCTGCAAGATCATCGGCGTGCTGGAATCGAAAGGCTACACCGGCTTCGGCCAGGATCAGGACAATGTCGTTCTGATGCCGCTTACCGCCTTCCAGCGCCGCATCGCCGGCAATCGCGACATCGACAACATCTACGTAGCCGCCGACGACGCCACCACGACGACCGAACTCTTGCCGCGCGTCGAAAACGTCCTGCGCGACGTCCGCCATATCCAGCCCGACGGCGAGGACGACTTCGACATCCGCGACATGACCCAGATCGCGGAAACCATGACCAGCGCCACCACCACCATGACCGGCATGCTGGGCGCGGTCGCCGGCGTCAGCCTTCTGGTCGGCGGCATCGGCATCATGAACATCATGCTGGTGTCGGTCACCGAGCGAACCCGCGAGATCGGCATCAGGCTCGCCATCGGCGCGCAGGAAAAGCACATCCTCATCCAGTTTCTCGTCGAGGCGACGGTGCTGTCGCTGCTCGGCGGCATCATCGGCATCGTCATCGGCCTGTCGCTGGCCGGCCTCGCCTCGGCGACGCTTGCCATACCCTTCGTGCCAAGCCCCGCCGTGGTCATGCTGGCCGTCGGCTTCTCCGCGCTGATCGGCATGGTGTTCGGCTTCTTCCCGGCGCTGCGCGGGGCGCGGCTCGACCCGATCGAGGCGCTGCGGCACGAATAGATCTTACAGCGTCGAGTCCAAAGCCGGATTGGCGAAGTGCCACTGCACCAGTGGCAGCATGTGCGGCATCAGCCCGTCGGGAATGTCATCGACGCTGCGGATGATCACCGGCCCCGAAATCTCCGGTTCGGCTTCGTTCGCCACATGCCGCTCAATCAGCGCAGCTATGGCCTCGGCGGATTCCGCCATCTGGTAACGGCGGAAAATCACAGTTCCGCGTTGCGTCGCCAGCACATGGCAGCGTTGGCCACGCGCGGCTCGTTCCAGGTCAAGCCCGGTCTCCTCGCGGACTTCCCGGACCATGTTATAATCGACATCGACCTGGCCATCGAAAAAATCGGACGGTTCGAACGAGCCTGCCGCGAAATACACCCGCCCGGCGCTGACGGTGTGCGATCCCATGCGTATCGCCACCAACGCGCCGTCGCCGGAGACCAGCATCGCATGGGCAAAGGCATGTGCCGTGCCCGGCGTCTCGCGATTGTTGCGCCAATGCATGAAGGTCGCAAACCGCACCGGATGGCAGGTGCCGGACAGCTCCCCGTCCCGGTAAGCGAGCCTCGACAAAAGCACCACCGTCCCGTTGAACAGCGCCGGGTTGCGGGCTGTCTCGCGCTGCCAGTTCTCTTCGATCGCCTGCGCATGATCGCGCTCGAACGGGTGCACACCCGTGTCGAGCCGTACGTCGATCCGATCAACCGGCAATATGACGTCTGGAGGCAGGTCGAAATTCAACGACGGCACTCAGACAATATCAAGCGTCACCGCCACCGGGCAGTGGTCGGAGGCCTTCGGCCGGTCCCAGCCCGCGCGCGGAAAACGTTCGACCTCTTGCCCAGGCGGAAAGGGCGTGCGGAACGGCTGGCCGTTGCGGATGATGTCCGGCACCGCCGTCGCATTGTGCGCCGCCAGCCCCTTGGAAAGCAGGATGTAGTCGAGCTGGCAAAGGTGCCGTTCCAGCGGCCCGCGCGTGTGATAGAGCGTCCACCGGTCCATTTCCGGCCGCCGCTCCATGACATTCTCGCAAAAGCCTCCCGCCAAAAGCACGTTGAGGCAGGATTGGCTCTCATCCGCCACCTTGAAGCGATAGCCTTCATGGGCATCGCCCTCGATCAGCACACGCTGCCGGTAGTCGTTCATGTCGCCGCAGATCGCCCAGCGCTTGTCGGCGGCATGATCGACGCCAAAGCGTTCTTCGATGATACGGCGCACCGCTTGTGCCTCGGCAATGCGGATCGGCATGGTCGCCGCCCGTCCGTCGAGGCCGTTGCGCGGCGACCCCATCGACTTGAAGTGCACGAGATAAAGCGTCAGCGGCTGGCCATCGACCTTGAGATCGATCTCCAGGCAGTCCCTCCGGAAAATCCGCTCATGCGGCTCCTGCCCGAGCGCCGCCAGTTCCGGCGTATGAAGCCCGAACTCCTCGAAAGTGACATGCGCGTGGCTGGTCATGCGCACGAACTCGATCGGCTGGCCGTGTGCCGTCTCGTCGCGCATCATCAGCGCCACGTCGATGCCGCGCGAATCATTGCCCGCCGTGGTGAATTTCTGCCGGTAGCCCTGCCCCACCATCTTGAACAGATAGCCATACTCGAAGGCTTTCAGCGCCTCGACATTGTCGACTTCCTGCATGCAGATGATGTCGGCCCGCGTCGCGGCGATGGCCAGCGCCGACAATTGGCGCGTGTCGTCCGAATGCGCGATGGCGCGCGCCTGCTCAAGCGCCCGGTACTCGGCTTCCGTTTTTATGTCGAACAGGGCCAGCGTCCTGTCCTGATTGAGCTGGTTGCGAAAACCGGAGAAATCGAACCTGTTCATCAGGTTCTCGACATTGAATGTGGCAAGGCGCAATGACATGCACCGACAATTGCCTGCAAGCCGCGCCAAACACAAGTGCGGCAAGGGCTTCGGCCAACGGAACTTTTTCCGTTCATCCCCCGTTCATTGGCAAAACCTCATTGTCCCTTCAGTTCCGGGAGATCGGGCGTTGGGGCATCGATCATTTGGAGTGTCAGATGAAACCGCTATTTTCGTTGCCAGTCAAAACCGGGCTTGCGGCGCTTTTCCTTGTCGCAGGTCTGTCCGCTCCCTCGTTAGCCGGGCCGGTGTCCGTCACCGCACCCACGGTGCCGCAGTCGGCAACGCCGGGTGGAATGATGCCTGGAGACAGTCAGCTAGTGCCCGTTCGCGAGGATTGGGCCGGGGGTGATCAAAGATCAAATGAATCACGCTATTGGCGTCGCTGGAATCGCGATCACTGGCGCGGCCGCTACAATGACGACTGGCGCTGGCGGGAACGCCGGCATCACCGCAATTTCTATGGTTCTGGTTTCTACCTGGGTTTGGGTGTCGCGCCTGCCTATAGGTACTATACCGAACCGCGCCGCTATTATCGGCCGCAGCGCGTTGGCAATGCGCATGTGCGCTGGTGCTACGCCCGTTATCGCTCATATCGGGCTTGGGACAACACCTTCCAGCCTTACAACGGGCCGCGCCAGCAGTGCTGGTCGCCCTATAGCTGATCCAATGTCAGTGGCGCCGCGGCTTGCGCGGCGCCATCTGGTCTAGTCGGCGAATTCCACGCCCACGCGCGTCATGTCGCGCCATTTCACCCTAGCGCTGCGAGTTGCGGCTCCCTTTACCGTGAGATCGAAACTGCTTGGCACCGCCGAGGTTTCACCGAAGTTCAGCAGCACGCCGCGCTCCGATTCATTGCGCACCAGCCCTTCCAGTGCGCCATAGCCATTGTTGAAGGACAGCGTCGCGCCCTTCAGCACGCGCCGGCGCATGACGGTACGGCGTTCGGCAAAGACCTCGCCGTCCAGCCCGATCGACTTTTCCTTGATCTGGTCCATCGTCCCTTTCCCGTTGTCCCATGCATGGGCCAAGCCAGAAACGTGCCAGCCCGCCTGTTTCGGAATGGAACATAAGAAAAGGGCCGGGTGTTTGAGACAACCGGCCCTTCAGGCGTCAAAATCCGATGGCGGCCCGATCTGCTGCGCCAGATGGCCAGCGCAACGCGCCAAGATGGCGTAAAAATCCGACGGCGGCACGGTCCGCTGTGTCAGCTGGTGATGGGCTTCGAGGAGCCGGAGCGGAGCGTACATTGAAGTACGTGAGCACCGGAAGCCGAGAAGACCGCGCCAGATGGCCAGCGGAACGCGCCGAACAGGATTTTTTAGTTTTTGGCCTTATCGACCAGCTTATTCTTCGCAATCCACGGCATCATGGCCCGCAGCTTGGCGCCGACTTCCTCGATCTGGTGGCTGTCGTTGTTGCGGCGAATGCCCTTGAAGCGCGCGAGGCCGGCACGGTATTCCTGCATCCACTCGCTGGTGAACTTGCCGGTCTGGATGTCGTTCAGCACGCGCTTCATTTCGGCCTTGGTGTCGGCGGTGATGATGCGCGGACCCGAGACGTACTCGCCCCACTCGGCGGTGTTCGAGATCGAGTAGTTCATGTTGGCAATGCCGCCTTCATAGATCAGGTCCACGATCAGCTTCACTTCGTGCAGGCATTCGAAATAGGCCATTTCCGGCGCGTAGCCGGCTTCCACCAGCGTCTCGAAGCCGGCGCGGATCAGTTCGACCAAACCGCCGCACAGCACGACCTGCTCGCCGAACAGGTCGGTTTCGCATTCTTCGCGGAAATTCGTCTCGATGATGCCCGAACGGCCGCCGCCAACGCCGCAGGCGTAGGAAAGCGCGAGATCAAGCGCGTTGCCGGAGGCGTCGTGATTGACGGCAACCAGGCACGGCACGCCGCCGCCCTTCTGGTATTCGCCGCGCACGGTGTGGCCCGGGCCCTTAGGCGCGATCATGACAACGTCGACGGTGTCCTTCGGCTCGATCAGGCCGAAATGCACATTGAGGCCGTGCGCGAACGCAATCGCTGCGCCGTCGCGGATGTTCGGCGCGATTTCGTTCTTGTAGATATCGGCCTGCAATTCGTCAGGTGTCGCCATCATCATCAGGTCGGCCCACTTGGCCACATCGGCCACGCTCATCACCTTGAGGCCATCGGCCTCGACCTTCTTGGCGGTCGCCGAACCCGGCTTCAGGCCGATGGCGATTTCCTTGCAGCCTGAATCCTTGAGATTCAGCGCATGCGCCCGGCCCTGCGAACCGTAGCCGATGATGGCAACCTTCTTGCCCTTGATGAGATTGAGATCGGCGTCGCGATCGTAGTAGACACGCATATTGGAAATCCTTCCCGTTTTCTAATCGAATAGTCCTATTGGGTCTTCCTTGCCCCGTAGAGGGCGAGAAACTGTCTTGTGGCGCGCGCCGCATCTTCAGCGATCGCCGCTTCGGTCAT
The DNA here is from genome assembly GCF_057809835.1 of Mesorhizobium sp. FG116. Classification (NCBI taxonomy): domain Bacteria; kingdom Pseudomonadati; phylum Pseudomonadota; class Alphaproteobacteria; order Hyphomicrobiales; family Phyllobacteriaceae; genus Mesorhizobium; species Mesorhizobium sp. FG116. The sequence goes on along the minus strand of NZ_JBMDKS010000007.1, from coordinate 13,558 downwards.
GCCCGGCCAGTTGCCGAGCAAAAGGCGGATCTGCACATCGCGCGCGACCAGCCCGAAAAATGTCCTGAACGCCGTCTCCGCATCTTCGAAAACCAGGACGCCGCTGCGCTTGCCGGCATCGAGAACCGGCTTCAGCCGCTTGGCCAGCGCAAAGCGCCCGTTGTCCAGCACGATAGCGCCCAGATTGTCCCTTCCCGATCCTGCATGGCTGATGGCGACGCGGTTCAGCGCAATCGAGGTATCGCTGGAGATCACCTTCAGCCAATCGCGGGCAAAACCCTCCAGGCTCTCGGCCAGAGAAATCAGGTCCACCTTGCCTTGGTCGACAGGCGCAACCCTCACCTTGGAAGCCTGCCAGCGCACCGTTGCATTGAGCAGGCCGTCGCGGTCGCCGAACCACTTGTAGAGGCTTTCCTTGGAGCAGCTTGCCCGCCGCGCCACCGCGGCCATGGTCAAATTGTCCCCCTCTTCCACCAACAGGCGCAAGGCAGCGTCCAGAACGTCCTTTTGACGTTCGGTCAGCCTTTCGCCATCCAGGGTTCCGTCTGCCAGCAACACGTTCTTCCTGCCGGAATGAATTTCATTGCGTACCGTACGTTACGGTTCGGCGTATGCCAAAATCCTGCGCCGAGCGCAAGAGAACATTGCACCAAGCGAGATTATTCTGGTCCTAGATCGCCACCTGCGTGCCGATCTCCACCACCCTGCCCGTCGGGATCTGGAAATACTCGGTCGCGTCCGCAGCCGAGCGCGCCAGCCCGATGAACAGCCGGTCCTGCCAGCGCGGCATGCCGGAATTGGGCGAAGCCTTCAGCGAGCGCCGCGACAGGAAGAACGACGTCGTCATGATATCGAACTTCCAGCCCTGCTTGCGACAGGAGGCAAGCGCGCGCGGGATATTCGGCTGTTCCATATAGCCGAAGGTCAGCGTCACGCGCATGAACAGGTCGTTGATGGTTTCCATCTTCACCCGCTCGCTGTCCGGCACCCTTGGCCGTGGCGCGGTCACCACCGACAGGATCACGTTCTGCTCGTGCAACACCTTGTAGTGTTTGAGGCTGTGCATCAGCGCAGTCGGCGCGCTCAGCGGATCGCTGGTCAGGAACACGGCGGTGCCCGAAACAAGCTGCGGCTTCTTCTTGATCAGATTGCCGGCAAGGAAATCGAGCGGAATCTCGTTCTTGCGCGTCTTGTCGAACAGGAACCGGCTGCCCCTGATCCACGTCACCATGACCAACCCCATGACACAGGCCACGCTGATCGACACCCAGCCGCCATCCGCCACCTTGAAGGCATTGGAAAGGAAGAAGCCGGCATCGATGACCCCGAACAGCACCGCAAGCGCGAACGCCGCGCCGAAGCGCCACTTCCACATCGAGCGCATGACGACGAACAGCAGGAAGGTCGTCATCAGCATCTCGCCGGTCACCGAAATGCCGTAGGCCGAGGCCAGCGAACTGGAATCGCCGAAACCGACGACCAGAAGCATGACGGAGATGGCGATGATGAAGTTCACGCGCGGCATGTAGATCTGGCCAAGCTGCATTTCGGAAGTGTGCTGAACCTCGATGCGCGGCAAAAGATTGAGCTGGACCGCTTGGCGCGTCAGCGAAAACGCCCCGGAAATAACCGCCTGGCTGGCAATAACGGTTGCTGCGGTAGCCAAGGCGACCATCGGCGCCAGCCCCCATTCCGGCAGCATCTCGAAGAACGGCTTGTCAGGCACCGATCCATGCGCAAGCACATAGGCGCCCTGCCCGAAATAGTTGAGCAGCAGGCATGGAAACACGATCCAGAACCAGGTCAGCACGATCGGCCGGCGGCCGAAATGGCCGAGGTCGACATAAAGCGCTTCCGCGCCGGTCACCGCGAGGAAAACGGCACCCACCGTGATGAACGCCACATCCGGTTCGGCGAAGAGATAAAGCAGCGCATGGTAGGGATTGACCGCAAGCAGCACGGTCGGATCATCCCAGATGTGCAACAGGCCGGCAACGCCAAGAGCCAGGAACCACAGCGCCATCACCGGCCCGAAAACCACCGCCACGCGCCCGCTGCCAAAGCGCTGCACCGAAAAAAGCAGCGCCAGGATAACCAGCGTGATCGGCACGACATAGGGGTCGAAGGCCGGCGTCACAACCTCAAGGCCTTCCACCGCCGAAAGCACCGAAATGGCAGGCGTGATGATGGAATCGCCGAAAAACAGCGCCGCGCCGCACAGGCCGACGCCGAGAATCCATTTCGAGCCGGCCGGATAGGCGCTGCGCGCAAGCGCCATAAGCGAGAGCGTGCCGCCCTCGCCATTGTTGTCGGCGCGCAGCACGAAGGCCACGTATTTGATCGTCACGATGATCGTCAGCGCCCAGACGATCAGCGAAAGCACGCCCAGCACATCCTCGCGGATGAAAGTTGGCCCGGATGCGTGCAGCGCTTCGCGAAAGGCGTAAATCGGGCTTGTGCCTATGTCGCCATAGACCACGCCGAGCGCCCCCACCATCAAAACCCCGGTGCTTTGCTTTTCAGGCTCGGGATGGGTGGATTGTTCGACGGGCTCTGCCTCCCTACCAGTATTGGTAAAGGCCATGAACGACACTCCGATCAGAGCGCGGTGCTCTACCCTCGCTGCAATGCAATATCAAGTACCCTGGCACGTTTGCGGTGTGGATCGGTCGCTTACCAGCCGCAAGCTTTCAAGAACCGCTTGATCGTTCCCGCCATGCCATACTCCAGCGCATCGGCTGTCAAGCCATGCCCGATGGAGACTTCCGCAAGCTCAGGAATGCGCTTGATGAGGGCCGGCAGATTGGCAACCACGAGGTCGTGCCCGGCATTGACGGCAAGGCCGTTTGCCAACGCAGCCTCGGCCACATTGCCCAATTTTTCCAATTCCTTGGCCACTTTTGCGGAATCGGCATATGAGCTGGCATACGGACCCGTATAAAGCTCGATGCGGTCCGCCCCCGTGTCGCGCGCGGCTTGTACGCCGGCAGGGTCTGCATCGGAAAACAGCGATACGCGAAATCCGCCTTTTTTCAGGCGCTTCACGATCGGATTGAGGAACGTAGCCTGCTCGACAAAGTTCCAGCCATGATCGGACGTCGCCTGCGCCGGATCGTCCGGCACCAGCGTCACCTGTTCCGGCTGGTGTTTCTCGACCAGTTGAAGGAAGTCCTCGGTCGGATAGCCCTCGATGTTGAACTCGGCCTGCGGAAACTCGTCATCGATGAGCGCGCGGATCTCAGGCAGGTCGGAATTGCGCGTATGCCTCTGGTCCGGGCGTGGATGCACCGTCAGGCCATGCGCGCCGGCTGCCAGCGCAATTCTGCCAAGACCGACCACGCTCGGCCAAGGCAGGTCGCGTCGGTTGCGCAACATGGCGATGGCGTTCAGGTTGACCGACAGTTTTGCAGGCATTCCCGTCTCCAGCCAATGCATGTCTCCCGAAGGTGGTAACCGGTTTCGGGACAAAGACATGCATAAAATCAATAAGCTAAACGTGTGAAGCGATCTGAAGGATCGCAACGCGTTTAGCCCGCGCAGCGCATCTATACTGCCTTTGGCGGGAACAGACAGCGTTTTCATGTGTTCCAGTTAAAGCAACGGACACGACAAGGATCGAGCATGAATTTTCTCGAAAGCGTTCCCGCGGTCCGCCGCATCGAGACGACACGGCCAGACCTGTTCGCGGTAGACATCGTCGGCCTCGTCACGCCAGCCGATGCCGAGAACCTTTTCGGCCTACTGGAGGCTGCCTATGCGCTGCATCCACGGATCGACGTGCTCGTCCGGCTGCTCGAATACGAAGACACAGATTGGGCAGGCATCGCCCCTGAAACCATCGAGAACGGCAAGGCTCTCGCAACCGAACATGTCGGACGTTGCGCAAGCATCGGCGAACCGGACTGGATAGCTGAAATGCAGGGGTTTCTCGCACCCTTCACGCCGGTGGAACTGAAACACTTCCCGTCCGAGGAAGAGGAAGCCGCATGGCGGTGGCTTGGTTCGCGGCCGCTTGAGAACCCGTGAACCCCGGCGTCAGCGCACTATGGTCAGCCGCTCCGCCGCCCGCGTGATCGCTGTGTAAAGCCAGCGCTGACGCGTATCCTTGAACGCCCAGCTTTCATCGAACAGAACGACATCGTTCCACTGAGAGCCCTGCGCCTTGTGCACGGTCAACGCATAGCCATAGTCGAAGTCGTCGAAACGCTTCTTCTGCTGCCAAGGGATTTCGGCTTCCGTATCCTCGAACGCGGCCTTCAGCAGCTTAATCTTGGCAACGCCCCGGTCGGGATCGTCCTCTTCCGGCGAAACCAGAAGATTGATGCCGGGCTTCACCGTCTCGCGCGACGACGTCATCACTTTCCACAGCGAACCATTGAGAAGGCCCTTGGCCGGATCGTTGCGCAGGCACACCAGCTTGTCGCCCGCCTGCGGATACTCGGCTGTAAAACCCTTCAGCTCACGCAAGCGGTGATTGTAGCGCCGCCGCGTCCTGTTGGTACCGACCAGCACCTGGTCCGCCTTCAGAACGAGGTCCTGGGTCACGCCTTCCTTGCCGATCACCTGGGCCGCGCCATAATCCCCTTGCAGGAACTCGCGGCCCTCGCGCACATCAAGCGCCAGGCGGATGATCGGATTGTCGCGCGCCTGCCTGTGGATTTCGGTGAGCAGGAAATCCGGATCATGGTCAGTGAAGAATCCGCCGCCCGAAATCGGCGGCAACTGTCCCGGATCGCCCAGCACAAGGATCGGCGTGCCAAAGCTCATCAGGTCGCGGCCAAGCTGTTCGTCCACCATCGAGCATTCGTCGATGATGACCAGCGCCGCCTTTGAAATCGGGCTCTGCCGGTTCAGCGAAAATGTCGGCGACATCGACGTCTTGCCGGTCGTCTCGTCCTCGACGGCTTCCTCGCCGCGCGGGCGGTAGATCAGCGAATGGATGGTACGCGCATTGATCGCGCCCTTCGAGCGCAGCACCTGCGCCGCCTTGCCGGTAAAGGCCGCGAACTGCACCTGCCCATCGACATGTTCCGCAAAATAGCGCGCAAGCGTCGTCTTGCCGGTACCAGCATAGCCGAACAGGCGGAAGAGCTGCGGCTTTCCGGCCTTCAGCCACTTGGCGACAGCCTTTAGCGCATCATCCTGTTGAGGAGAAAATTCCATGCAATCGTGAGACAGGATTCGCCAGCGAAGGGCAAGGCTTAAGCCTGCCTAGCCAAGTCCGTATGTGAAAAATCGTCACCCTTGTATAAGAGCGGAACCCCAGCGCTTTTTGCCATGGCATAGGAGAAGCAATCTCCCATATTGAGCCGCGCGGGATGACCGGTCCCCTTTCCATAGATTTCGAAAGCCTGCAGAGCCGAGAGATACTTGCCTGCATCTATGTCCACGATACGAACTTCAGCGTTCTGAAGAAATTCCTGAACCAGCAGGACGACTTCTGCGAGGGTTGCGTGGCGCAATCGCATGATGGCGAGCACCGTTTCAAACACAACAATCGCAGATGTGCGCCGATCGATGGCGTCATCCAAAATAGAGGCGATTTCCTGCCCGTCCGGTTCAGGAGCGATCATCGCCACCAAAGCGGAGCTATCGACAAACATCAGTCCTCACCCTCTTGACCTGACAAAGCGTCAAAGAACTGCTTATCCACCGAATGGCCGGTTGGCGCAAAAGCACTGATACGGTCTCTGACACCCGCTGTCCGATCCCAGACAGAACTTTCCGACTGGATCCGAGCAAGTTCAGCCGTGGCAGCTTCCTTGATTGCTTCCGTAATGCTGATCCCCTTGCGGCGTGCCAGTTCCCGCACAAGAGCATCCGTATTTGCATCTCTAACGTGTATAACCATATCAACACAACTTTCAATTGTCAACACAATCGATAATCGTATTTATAAACGGAACACAAAGAGAACACAAGTATGTGCACGCACATACTCCCGCATTGGAACTTTCGAGTTTGAGGCTAGATCCCGATCGGATCATTCTCCAGCAGGATCGGCTTGCCATGCGGCGTGGCGTGCGCGGCACGTTCCCATGCCGCCGCATAGGCATCGACGTCGCTTGTCGCAGCGAAGCCCTTTGCCGCCAGCAGCTTTTCAAGTGCCGCCAGCCAATGCTCGTAATAGTCGTGCCCATCGGCGGCAGCACCCGGCTTCTTGACCTCGCCAGACAGCACCTCGGCCCATTCTCCCCACGTAAACATGCCCCTCTCATGCAGCGCCACCGTCATGGCGAATGCCTGCGCCTGCCAGGGTTCGTCGAAAACTCTTGCCTCCGGCGCAAAGCCGCTCTCGTCATGCCGGCTCAAGATAGCTCTCCCAGGCGTCTATCGACACCTTCAGCGTCGGGTCTGCACCCTCGCCCCAGATTTCCGGGCCGTCGAACACCACCGTATAGAGCCATTGCGGGTTCTCGCCCTTATGGTCCGCGTTGGTGTCGGGAAAGACATAGCCTTCGCGCACGGCCTCAATGACGCCGTTCTTGGCCCGCGCATAACGGGGAAGCCGCGTGTGCCCGGTCGGGTTCAAGTTCTTCGTGCGCACCTTGTCGCCGGCCTTGAAGCGCGCCGGCGTCTCCACCGGGCGGTCGCATGGCCCGCCTCTGGCCAGCGTCGCTGTCACGTCCGCCGCCTTCAACACCCGCTTCGGCGGTGCTGTTCCATCCACTGCCTTGCCGGCGGCAAGATCGGCAGCGCTGACAAAGCCGTGCCTTTGCAGCAGCTTCTCCAGCCCCTTGATCCAGATCTGGTAGTAGCTCGACGAGTAGTATTCCGCCGGCGGCAGGGTTTCGCGCGCGTGCCGGCTCTCGTCGATATTCCACGCCCCGAAGGCCCCGGTGGCAAGCGTCATGCCAAGCGCGCGCTTTTCCCATTCGGCATGGAAGATCGGCTCATCATTCTCGGGCGCGACCGGGCCAAAACCCATCTGCCCGCCAAGGTCCTGCGGCCCGTTCATGACGCCCCCTTGGCCGGCACCCTCGCCAGCCCGGTACCGATCATGGAATCGCGCGTCACCAGTTCGGCAAGCTGTTCTTCGCCAAGGCCATCACTGCCTGCGGGTCGCATCGGCACGACCAGATAGCGCAGCTCCGCCGTGGAATCCCACACCCGCACCTTCATCTCGGCAGGCAGCGTCACGCCAAACTCCGCCAGAACGCCACGCGGATCGATCACGGCGCGGCTGCGGTAAGGCGGTGCCTTGTACCAGACCGGAGGCAGGCCAAGCACCGGCCACGGATAGCAGGAGCACAGCGTGCACACGACCATGTTGTGCGTATCCGGCGTGTTGAAAACCGCCTGCATGTGCTCGCCCTGCCGCCCGACGAAGCCGAGCGAGGCAATCGCGGCATTTGCATCGCGCTTCAGCCAGTCGGCATAGGCTGGATCGCTCCACGCCTTGGCCACCACCTTGGCGCCATTGCGCGGCCCGACCTTGGTTTCGTAGGTATCGACAATGGCATCGACCGCCGCCGGATCGATCAAGCCCTTTTGCGTCAGGATGGTCTCCAGCGCCCGCACCCGCGCGGCGAAGGGGTCGAGTTCATTGTCGTGATGATGATGGTCGTGATCGTGATCATGTGACATGGACACGAGCCTATGCTTGCCCGTACGGGCGTTCAAGCGCCCTACGCTTGCAGCGCGTTAGATTTGGATCAGGGATAGCCGAAAACGGCAGGCTTTGAGAACCCATGCGGAGCGGCCTCATCCAAATCTATTTCACCATCGGCCATAGCGTGGCCACCAGCAGGATGCCCATGGCTATGTTGAACCATTTCAACCGCATCGGATCGGCAAGGAATCCGCGCAGCGCCATGCCGAAACCGGCCCATGTCGAAACGCTGGGCAGGTTCACGATGCCGAACACCAGTCCAATCAGAAACACCGACCCCAACGGCGCGGCCGGATCGGTGTAGACGGCCATCGCCGTCACCGCCATCACCCACGCCTTGGGGTTGACCCACTGAAAGGCCGCCGCTTCCAGGAATGTCATCGGCCGCGACTTGGCCTCCCCCTTGCCCTCGATTGAGCGCGACATGGCGATCTTCCAAGCAAGATAGAGAAGATATGCACCGCCGGCGATCTTCAATCCGGTGTGAAGCGCCGGAAACGCCGTCAGCACAGCGCCCAGCCCCAGCCCGGCAGCCAGCAACAGCACGACAAAGCCGATGCCGATACCCAGCATATGCGGAATGGTGCGCGCGAAGCCGAAGTTCACGCCCGACGTCAATAGCATCAGATTGTTCGGCCCGGGCGTGATCGAGGTCACGAAGGCATAGGCCAGCAGGGCAAGCAATGTGTCGTACGACATGAGGATGCTCCAGATTAGGACAGCAATACTGTCCTTTTTGCGCGTAACACAAAACAGCCAGAACCGGACCGGAGATCGGTCCAGAACCCGCCGAACAGCGAAAGAAAGCGGTAGGCGGCGATTACATACCTTGCTGGCCGCGGTTCATCGCGGCGACGCCGGTGCGGCAGATTTCCACCAGTCCTAGCGGACGCATGATGGCGATGAACTGGTCGATCTTCGAGCCCTTGCCGGTAATCTGGAATATGAAATGCTCGGTGTTGGCATCCACCACATGGGCACGGAAGGCGTCGGCAAGGCGCAGCGCCTCGACCCGCTCCGTCCCGGTTCCGGCAACCTTGATCAGTGCCAGTTCCCGCTCCAGCGGCCGCTCCTGGCCAAGCTCATGCGCCCGTACCGTCAAATCGACAACGCGATGCACCGGCACGATGCGCTCCAACTGGTGCTTGATCTGCTCCAGCACATGCGGCGTACCGCTGGTCACGATGGTGATGCGCGACAGCCGCTGCTCGTGCTCGGTTTCCGAAACCGTCAGGCTTTCGATGTTGTAGCCGCGCCCCGAGAACAGGCCGATGACGCGCGCCAGCACGCCCGGCTCGTTGTCGACCAGCACCGAAAGCGTATGGATTTCCGGCTTCTCGGTTTCCTTGGCGATGAAATAGGCCGAACCGGTCGGTTGAAGCTGCGCGTTCATGGTTGAATCTCTATCTTGAATTCTTTTGCTAAATCACTGTTTCCGCACAGCTTCCGCCGGCCGAATTTATGCTGCGACCGATTCAGGTCAGGGTGAGCCGAAGATGGTGGCTTTCGAGAACCGGAGCGGAGCGTACATTGAAGTACGTGAGCACCGGAAGCGCAGAAAGCCGCCATATGCAGGCCACCCTCACCTGAATCCCCGCCTAGACCAGTTCCCGGCCCTTGGCATCGATCGCATTCGCCACCGCCTCGTCGGTCGCCTCGTCGGGCAGCAGCATCTCGTTATGCGCCTTGCCGGAAGGGATCATCGGGAAGCAGTTGGCCAGCGTCGCCACGCGGCAGTCGAAGATCACCGGCTTCTTGACCGTGATCATCTCCTTGATGGCATCGTCCAGTTCGTCCGGCTTTTCGCAGCGAATGCCGTGTCCGCCATAGGCTTCCGCCAGCTTGACGAAGTCCGGCATCGCCTCGGTGTAGGAATGCGACAGCCGGTTGCCGTGCAGCAGCTGCTGCCACTGGCGCACCATGCCCATGTACTGGTTGTTGAGAATGAAGATCTTGATCGGCGCGTCATACTGCACCGCCGCACTCATCTCCTGGATCGTCATCTGCACCGAGGCGTCGCCGGCGATGTCGATGACCAGCGCATCGCGATGCGCGATCTGCACGCCGAGCGCCGCCGGCAGGCCATAGCCCATCGTGCCGAGGCCGCCCGAGGTCATCCAGCGGTTCGGCTTGTCGAAGTGGAAGTGCTGCGCCGCCCACATCTGGTGCTGGCCCACTTCGGTGGTGATGTAGGTGTCCTTGTCCTTGGTCAGTTCGTACAGCCGCTCGATGGCGTATTGCGGCATGATAACGTCCGGGTTCGGCTTGTAAGCCAGCGAATCGCGTGCCCGCCAGCGCGCAATCTGCTCCCACCACGGGTAGAGCGTCTTCTTGTCCGTCTTGGCGGTCGCCCGCCACAGCCGCACCATGTCCTCCAGCACCCGTCCGCAATCGCCGAGAATGCCGACATCGACCCGCACGTTCTTGTTGATCGACGACGGATCGACATCGATGTGGATCTTCTTCGAATTGGGCGAGAACGCGTTCAGCCGGCCGGTGATGCGGTCGTCGAAGCGCGCGCCGATGCACACCATCACGTCGCAATCATGCATGGCCATGTTGGCTTCATAAGTGCCGTGCATGCCCAGCATGCCGAGCCAATTCTTGCCCGAGGCCGGATAGGAGCCGAGCCCCATCAGCGTGGACGTGATCGGGAAGCCGGTGAGATCGACCAGTTCGCGCAGCAGATGGCTCGCTTCCGGCCCGGAATTGACGACGCCGCCGCCCGTATAGAGGATCGGCTTCTTCGCGCCGGCCATCAATTCGACAGCCGCCTTGATCTTGTCGAGGTCGCCCTGCAGCTTCGGCTTGTAGCTGGTGCGCGGCGCGGTCTGCGGCGAAACGTAAGTGCCGCGCGCAAACTGCACGTCCTTCGGAATATCGACCACCACCGGACCAGGACGGCCCGTCGTCGCGACATGGAAGGCCTCGTGGATCGTCCGGGCAAGGTCGTTGACGTCCTTCACCAGCCAGTTGTGCTTCGTGCAAGGCCGCGTGATGCCGACCGTATCGCATTCCTGGAAACCGTCGGAGCCGATCAGCGATGTCGGCACCTGTCCCGTCAGGCAAACCAGCGGGATCGAATCCATCAGCGCATCCTGCAGCGGCGTCACCGCATTGGTGGCGCCCGGACCGGAAGTCACCAGCATCACGCCAGCCTTTCCGGTCGAGCGCGCATAGCCCTCGGCGGCATGGCCCGCGCCCTGCTCGTGGCGAACCAGGATGTGTTCGATATCGTCCTGCTGGAACAATTCGTCGTAGATCGGAAGTACCGCACCGCCCGGATAGCCGAAAATGTGCTCGACGCCATTGTCCTTCAGCGCCTGCACCACCATTTCGGCGCCCGTCATCTCGCGCCGCTCGTTCTGTCCGTTGCTCATCGGTTTGGTCCCGTCTTGTTTCGCTTCAGCGAAGCGTTTTCTGGTCGTTTAGTCCTGTTTTGGATAATAAAAAAGGCCCCCGAGGGAGCCTGTGTCTTGCGCATGGGGGGATTTCGCCCGGCGGTTACACCGCCTTGCCCACGCGCCTGCCTACTACGAGAATGAGTGCCGTCTTCATGGGCGCGGACAATAGTTGCGAATTTCCCGTCCTGTCAACGTGAAATCGTCAGGTCGCGCGCCAGTCAAGCAATGCGGCCTTTGAGACGAATTTGAACGACCGCATTAGGTTTACTGCAACCATGCCGTCATACCCCGCTTTAACCGGACCCACGTAAGGTTGTGGAACGGAAATGGGGGCCCGTGAATGTTTGTAGAACGCCACAGCGCAGTTGGTGAAACCACCTCGCAGGAACGCCGCGAAACCGTACAACCGGAAGAGCGCGTCCTTGGTCATGTTGTCCAGTGCGATGGCTCGCGCGCCGTCATCAGCGCCTTTGCCGATGAAAGCGAAGGCAGCACCCAGGAGCGCTGGACCGTCGGCAAGATGATCTCCATCAATCTCGGCGCGACCCGCACGGTCGGCCTGGTCTATGCCGTCGGCAAGTCGGACAGGTCATGGAACCCCGACGTTCCCAATCCGATCGAAGTCGAAGTCGAACTCGTCGGAGAAGTGCGCGACAGCGTCGATCATGGCGGCAAGGCCATATTCGACCGCGGCATCGCCAATTATCCTTACGTCGGCGCCAGTGCCCACCGCATCCGCAGCCGCGACCTTGAAGCGGTCTACGACCTCGCCGGCCGCCGATCCATCAACATCGGCAATCTGTCGCAGGACGAGGCGATCGACGCCAATATCGCCATCGACGACACGCTTTCCCGCCACTTCGCCGTTGTCGGCACCACCGGCGTCGGCAAGTCGACCGCCGTATCGCTTTTGATGCGCAAGGCCATCGAGGCGCGCCCCGACCTGCGCATCCTCATCATGGACCCGCACAACGAATTCGCCGCGTCGCTGCCCGATCATTGCGTCACCGTCGATACCTCCACCCTCGACCTGCCGTTCTGGATGTTCAAGCTCGAGGAATTTGCGGAAGTCCTGTTCCGGGGTCGCGGCACAATTCCTGAAGAGGTCGACATGCTGCGCGACCTCATTCCGCTTGCAAAAAACCTCTATCGCAACCCCGGCGCCGGCAGCTACATCCGCCGCGGCTCGGATGCGATGACCGCCGACACGCCGGTCCCCTACCGCATCGCCGACCTCATCAAGCAGATCGACGAGCGCATCGGCCTGCTCGACGGCAAGGCTGATCGTCCGATCCTGAAATCTCTGAAGACGCGCATCGAATCGGCCGCCGCCGATCCGCGCTATCGCTTCATGTTCAACTCCAAGCTGATCGAAGACACCATCCACGAAACCATCGGCAACATCTTCCGCGTGCCGCATGACGGACGCCCAGTGACATGTTTCGAAATGGCCGGCCTGGCCTCTGAAGTGGTCAACTCGGTCTGCTCGGTGCTGGCACGCCTCGCCTTCGACCTCGCCCTGTGGAGCGAAGGCCGGCTGAAGCTGCTCCTCATGTGCGAGGAAGCGCACCGTTACATGCCGGCAGATCCCAATCTGGGCTTTGCGCCAACCCGCCACGCACTGTCGCGCATCGCCAAGGAAGGCCGCAAATATGGCTGCTTCCTCGGCATCGTCACCCAGCGTCCGGGCGAGCTCGATCCAACCATCCTGTCTCAGTGTTCGACGGTGTTCGCCATGCGTCTCGCCAACGAGCAGGACCAGGCCATCATCCGCTCGGCCATTGCCGATTCTTCCGCCTCCACGCTGTCGTTCCTGTCATCGATGGGTCAGCGCGAAGCGATCATCTTCGGCGAAGGCACCGCGACGACCATGCGCATGAAGTTCGAGAAGCTCAATCTCAAGCTGATCCCGGGAACCAGCAAGAACGACGATGCCGCGAAAGGCGACGACAAGGACGTCGATCTGTCCACCATTGTCGACCGGTTGCGCAATGTCGCCAAGCCGCAGCAATCCATCGCATTTGCCGAAGCGGTCGATACCACACGCCAGGCAGGCGATCCCGACTACCGCAAGCCTGCAGCGCCGCGGATCGAAAGCAACGACGATTTCGACCTGCGCTATGGCCTGAAGCCGGCTACTTTCGGCCTGCGCCCGCAAAACGAATAGGCATTTTTGCGCCAAGACACCTACCGCTGCCACGCCGCAACGGCGTGGCATTTGCTTTTACGCCGGGTCGCGTCGAAAGCAGATTGAAGCGTAAACCCTCCGCTTCGTCATCCCGGAATTCGCTTTCGAGCGGTGCGAAGTCGGATGGGGTTGAGCGTAAACGTTGACGTCTTCCTCTCCCCGTTCACGGGGAGAGGGTAAGGGTGAGGGGCGGCGCTTATTTGACGGAATGTGGATCAAACGCCAGCCAATCTCCGTCCAACCCCTTGTTCCTACTCACTTCCTGAAAAAACTTTCACCCCACTTTTCCCCACCCACTCCGTCTCCCCCATAATCCGTCCCATCGCCCTTGCGGGAGACCTGGTGCGCACCGGG
>NZ_JBMDKS010000069.1:0-4973 GCF_057809835.1 Mesorhizobium sp. FG116 | reverse complement strand
ATGCATTGATTCCTCCTCCTATTTATATGGATACAGCAGAATTACGCACTGGATGTGCGCAGATAACAATATGCAGATTATTGTGTAGATGGCTACAGCATGTTTGAATTTTATTTTGCCTATATTATGATTAGTGGAAGGACAATAACGTTACAATATGCAAGGCATCGGCATGGCCAACGCTATCCAGGCAAAAAGGTCATCCGCCTTTTCTCTTTTCACTCGCGCTCACTTGGCGCGCAATGCGGGTGGCGAGGAACCATCGCGGCGCGGCGCGACATGCCACACAACGCAGATCTTGAAGCTGTGACTGCAAATGTTGAAGACAGCCTTCCCGCTGCAGTGCTCGCGGTGCTCCATCAGGGCCACGCGCTTGATCCTCTCGAACAGATCTGCCTTAAAACAGCGGAGTCTCCAGAACATCGCACTTGGTGGCGGAATATCGAACGCCGGGAGTGGCCGCCGATGCCTCGCACGTAGCGTTCAGGATTACATTCTCAACATCGCACATGGGGGTGGTAGCTCGGTCTCCCGCCCTGAGGCAGTCATCGGCGCAGTCAATTCCGCTCCTGAACCGGATCGATTTCACCCGGTTCGAATTCGCTGCTCGACCTTTCGAGGAGAGCAATCATGGACGCGTATGTAATTAGCGTGCCCTATTCAGTAAAGCGCGCGAGAGCATAAAAAGAGTTCCGATTACGACAGTTGCGGCGATGAATAAGAAAGCCGCTGCGGCGATGGCAGGGCTGATGTTCTCCCGTATGCTTGAGAACATCTGACGTGCCAAGGTCCGTTGATTTGGTCCAGCAACGAAAAGAGTCAGAACTACTTCATCGAGCGAGGTCGCGAAGGCAAGTACCGCCCCCGACAGGATGCCGTGCAAGGCCAGCGGCAGGGTCACGCGCCAGAAAACGATGACCGGCGCTGCCCCGAGACTCTCGGCTGCAAGCTCCACCCTATAGTCGATTCCGGCAAGCGCAGAAGTCACGCTCACGACCACGAAAGGAACGGCCACGACCGTGTGAGCGATGATGACACCGGCATAGCTGTTGGTGAGCCCGAACCGAGCGAGCAGGACCTGCATCCCGACGCCAAGGACCACCGCCGGGACGACCATCGGCAGGAGAAAGAGTGTGCGGAACGCACCGCGCATGAACAGGCCGGGATTGCGCAGGCTGAGCGACGCGGCGGTGCCGAGCGCGGTCGCGAGCAGCGTCGTGCCGGAACCGACGATGATGCTGTTGATGATCGCCCGCTGCCAGGCATCAGTGAAGAAGAGTTCATGGAACCAGCGTAGCGACCAGGATGGCATCGGATAGGTAAGGATTACGCTCGACGTGAAAGCGAGCGGAAGGATTGCGAATAGCGGGGCGACGAGAAAAAGGATGGTAAGCGATGCAAAGGTGAATTGGGCGATCCTCATAGGCATCGGTCAGCGCCTCCCTGGCCCGTCGGCGGAGAGCCCCGCATAAACGATGTAGAGCAGAAGGGTCGCGACGAGCAGCACGACGCCGAGCGCTCCCGCCATGCCCCAGTTGGCCGTCCCTGTCGCGTAGAAGGCAATGATCGAGGAGATCATCTGGTCCCCCGGCCCGCCGATTAGCGCCGGGGTGATATAATAGCCGATGGCCGAGATGAAGACGAGCAGACCGCCAGAAGCGACCCCGCGAAGGCTAAGCGGCATGAGAACGCGCAGGAATGCCCGCCACGGCGGCGCGCCGAGCGAAGCTGCCGCCGGCATAAGGTTCTTCGGGATTGTGATGAGCACGGAGTAGATCGGCAGCACCATGAATGGTAGCAGCACATGGGTCATGGTGATGATGACGCCAGTGCGGTTGAAGATCAGCGGAAGTGGAGCCGAGACCAGACCGAGCCACTGCAGCATGTTGTTGATGAGGCCCCGCTCCTGCAGCAGGATGAACCAGGCAGCCGTGCGGACCAAAAGCGACGTCCAGAGCGGCAGGAGTACGGCAGCGAGCATCAGATCGCGCTTCCAGCCAATGAGCGACGCGGCGATGAGCGCGTAGGGAAAGCCGATGCAAGCGCAAGTGAAGGTGACGAACGCGCCGATCCAGAAGGTTCGCACGAGGATCACCCGGTTAACGGATTGGTCAGGCGGCAAATGCTCAATGTTGCCTGCGGCATTGCGGCCAAGATCGACGGCGGCAAGCAGGTTGCGGTCTGTATACGGCGAGAGCGAATCGGCGATCGCCAACCAGAAGACAGGTCTATCCCAGCGTTTGTCGATCGAAATCAGATTGGGAGGGGGATTCGCGGTATCGGCAAGCGCACTCATCGTCTTGGGCATGAGCGTACGGAAGCCCGATTGGGCACTGTTGAGCCGGCGCACCATGTCGCCCAGCGCCTGATCATCGGTGACGGCTTTCAGGTCTTCCGTCAACGCAACCTGCATCGGGATGGTGGGTGGCGATTTGCGGTCCCAGTCGGCGAGAACCCTGGCGCTGCGCGGAAGAAGGCGCAGTACGGCGGGATCCGACACAGCCTGCGACATCATGCTGAAAAGTGGCCAGGCGAAGAAGACGCAGAGAAAAAGCAACAGCGGGGCCAGCAGAAGTAACGACTGACCTGCGCGAGAGGAATCTGCATTCATGGCAATATGACCCGGCAGTCGCCGGCCGAGAACGCCGCGTAGACCTTTGTGCCCGACGAGAACTCCGCTGACCTGCGGCCGAGCTTGGCGATCAGCGGATGGTTCGTGTCACGCAGTTGCACCCGCAGATGGTCGCCTTGGTACAAAGAGTCAAGGACCTCGGTCTCGATGACGTTGCAAGCCTCGCCGCGGGTGATGCTGAGCTCCACCTTTTCCGGTCGGATAGAAACGAAGACCTGCTGGCCGGATGCCAACGAGCCGGAAATAGCGGAAACGATGGAAGCGCCGGAAGGAAGACGCACGGTCGCCTCCTTGCCCTCCACCGCATCCACCACCCCTTGGACCAGATTGGTTTCGCCGATAAACTCCGCCACGAAGCGGGTGGCGGGCTCGTCATAGACCTGCCGAGGGGTGCCAACCTGCTCGATCTTGCCCTTGTTGAAGACAGCGATACGGTCCGAAATTGTGAGCGCTTCGGACTGGTCATGGGTGACGAAGACGATGGTCAGGCCGAGCCGTCGATGTAGGTCCCGGATGTCGAGCTGCATCTGCTCGCGCAGTTGCTTGTCGAGTGCGCCGAGCGGTTCATCCATCAGGACAACACGCGGCTCGAAAACCAGCGCACGGGCGAGCGCAACGCGCTGCTGCTGGCCGCCCGAAAGCTGGGAAGGGCGCCGGTCGACAAGACCCGATAGCTGCACCATGTCAAGCGCGCGCTTAACACGCTCGACAATCTCCGCCTTTCCGAAACGGCGCATCTGAAGCGGAAACGAGATATTGTCGCCCACCGACATATGCGGAAAGAGGGCATAGCTCTGGAACACGATGCCCATGTCCCGTTTGTAGGTCGGAACGGCGTTGATCGCAGTGCCCTCGAGCAGGATGTCACCGGAAGTCGGCTGCTCGAAACCTGCAAGCATCATCAGAATCGTCGTCTTTCCGGAACCGGAAGGGCCGAGCAAACTGACGAATTCTCCTTTTTCGATCACAAAGTCGAGATTCGCGACAACACAGAACGAACCGTAGAATTTGGATATGCGGTCAAATCGAATGAATTCGGCCACTGAATACTCCATCAAGGCGCAAGCAGACCGGGGGACAAGGCGCGCGGTCGGACATTCCCCCTGCTGCTCTGACGCTTCCCTTTCGCAAGAGGAGGGACGCACCTGCACCGCCCCAATGCCAGGCGAGAGAGCCCCACGCGGATGAAAGCTCTCCCCGCCAGTACGGAACGGCGGCATGCCCGACCGCGGGACGACCCTATTGGGCCAGCCAAGCGTTGAAGCGCTGGGTCAGCGTTTCCGCATTGTCTATCCAGAAATCGACGTTGAGCGGGATAGCACCCGTCAGGTTCGCTGGATCAGTCGGCAAGTCCTTGGCCAATTCTGGCGGCACTTTGGCCGCAGCTTCCTTATTTGTAGGGCCATAGGCGATATATTTTGGAAGCTTTGCTTGATTATCGGATGAACTCGCGAAGTTAATAAAATCTTGCGCAACGTCCTTATTTTCTGCGCCCTTTAGAACTACCCAGCTATCTACGGCATAGATGCTACCAGGGAAGACGACCTTGAAATTTTTTCCCTCAGTGCGATCAATGCCAGTGATGCGGCCGTTATAAGCCGAAGTCATGACGACTTCGCCAGAGGCGAGGAACTGCAGAGGCTGCGCACCCGATTCCCACCAGACTATGTTGGGTTTCAACTCGTCCAGCTTTTTGAAGGCCCGCTCGACACCTTCATCAGTTCCCAGCACGTCATACACCTGATCTGGGGGCACGCCGTCAGCCATCAGTGCGAACTCGAGCGTGTATTTTGGCCCCCTACGCAACGAGCGCTTCCCCGGGAATTTTTGGACATCCCAGAAATCCGCCCAAGTTTTCGGACCGTTTTTCAACTTGTCGCCATCATAAGCTATCGCCGTCGACCACACCGTAGCGCCGACTCCGCAATCGCTCACCGCCGACGGAAGAAACTTGTCTTTACCGCCCAGCTTATCCCAATCGATCTTCTCGTAGAGTCCGTCAGTGCAGCCCAGCGCCAGTTCCTCGGCCTCCACCTGCACGACGTCCCAGTTCGGTGATCCGGCTTTCACTTTCGACTGAATGACCCCGATGCCACCGCTCCAAGCCTCGTCAAGCACAGGCTTGCCGATTTTCTGGGAGAACGGCTTGAAGTAAATCTCGCGTTGCGCATCCTGAAAATTGCCACCCCATGAAACCACTGTGAGGTCTCTTGCGAACAATGATCCTGCGGCACAAACGCATAACGCGCTTGCAGCAATTGTGGAAAAGCACAATCTGACAACTGGATGCATTGATTCCTCCTCCTATTTATATGGATACAGCAGAATTACGCACTGGATG
>NZ_JBMDKS010000068.1:0-5135 GCF_057809835.1 Mesorhizobium sp. FG116 | reverse complement strand
GGCCGCGGCCCTTTTGTTCGGGACGGCGGTCGGCGAGACGCGCATCCCGTTCTCCACCGTCCTCGACGTGCTGGCGATCAAAGCCGGTCTGTCGCGCCCGGGCATCGACCCCATCGATTTGAGCGTGATCTGGAACTACCGCCTGTCGCGGGCGGTAGTGGCCGCTTGCGGCGGCGCGGGGCTCGCTTTGTCGGGCCTCATTCTCCAGGCGCTGCTGCGCAATCCGCTGGCCGAACCCTATCTGCTCGGCATCTCGGCCGGCGCCTCGACGGGAGCGGTGCTGGTTGCGATCGCCGGTTTTGGTGCCGGGCTGATCAGCATGTCGGCCGGCGCCTTCCTAGGCGCGGTGACGGCGTTTGCGCTGGTAGCACTTCTGGCGCGCGCCGCGGGCGGCGGGACGGGAGCGCGCGGCGCCGGCGTCATCATCCTGGCCGGCATCGCCGGCTCGCAACTGTTCAACGCGCTGACAGCGCTCATCATCGCGCAATCGGCCAGTGCGGAGCAGGCGCGCGGCATCATGTTCTGGCTGCTGGGCAATCTGTCCGGAGTGCGCTGGCCCGATAGCTGGCTGGCGCTGCCGATGGTTTTTGTCGGCCTCGGCGTGACACTCTGGCATGTGCGCACGCTGGACGCCTTCACTTTCGGCGCCGACAGTGCGGCATCTCTGGGGATCGACGTGCGCCGCGCCCAGATGTTGCTGGTGGGAACGGCCACGCTGGTCACGGCGATCATGGTCTCCATTGCCGGCGCCATCGGCTTCGTCGGGCTGGTCGTGCCGCACGCGATGCGCATCCTCGTCGGCTCCCGCCATGGCCGGCTCGTGCCCGCAACCGCGCTGGCGGGAGCGGTGTTCCTCGTCGTCTCGGACGTGGTTTCCCGCATTGCGTTGCCGGGACAGGTCTTGCCTATCGGCGTCATCACCGCGCTGGTCGGCGCGCCGGCCTTCGCCGTCATCATGATCCGGGGCAAGCAGCGATGAATGCGCCGATCCTCGAAGCCGTAAGCGTGAGCAGGATCGTGCAGGGCCGCGCCATCGTCTCGGATGTCAGCCTCGCGCTTCAAGCAGGCGAGACGCTCGGCCTGATCGGCCCGAACGGCTCGGGCAAGTCGACGCTACTCAACCTGCTGGCGGGCCTCACGCGCCCCAGCCGGGGCGAGGTGCGCCTTGCCGGGGTTCCCATGGAGCGAATGCGGCGGCGCGAGATCGCGCAGACGATCGCGCTGGTCGCCCAGCAGGCGGACACCGGCGACCGCATCTCGGTGCGCGACGCGGTGGAACTCGGCCGCACGCCATGGCTCGGCCCGCTCAGGCCCTGGGGGCCGGAGGACGACGGCGCGGTGGCCGAGGCGCTGTGCGCCGTCGACATGAAGGACCTGGCCGCACGCGACTGGTCCTCGCTGTCGGGCGGCGAGCGCCAGCGCGTCCACATCGCCCGCGCCCATGCGCAACGGCCGCAGATCATGCTGCTGGACGAGCCGACCAACCATCTCGACATCCACCACCAGCTCGGCATTCTCGACCTGATCGCGGAACTCTCTCTCACCACCGTGGTCGCGCTCCACGACCTGCATCACGCCATGCGCTGCGACCGGCTGCTGGTGCTGAAGGAAGGCCGCTGCATAGCACTCGGGCCACCCGCCGAGGTGCTGACGGCCCCGCTGATCCGCGAGATCTTTGCCGTCGAGGCCGAACTGATCCCTCACCCGGCCGGCGGCCGGCCGGTTTTCGCATTCCAACGCCTTACCTGATAAGGAGACTTCCGATGCTGCTTCGCCTGACCCTCCTGTTCTGCCTGCTCTCCGTTCCGACCATGGCCGAGACCTTCGAGGTCAAGATGCTCGACCGCAACGACACGGGACCGATGGTGTTCGAGCCGGACTATCTGGCGATCAAGCCCGGCGACACGGTGAAGTTCCTCGCCACCAATCGCGGCCACAACGCCGCGACCATCGCCGGCATGATCCCCGCCGGAAGCAAGAAGTTCATCGGCAAGATCGACCAGGAAATCGAGGTGACGCTGACGGACAAGGGCATCTGGGGCGTCAAGTGCTCGCCGCATTACACGATGGGCATGGCGATGCTCATCCAGGTCGGCGACACCCCTGCCACCGAGGCCGACTTGCCCAAGGATTTGCCCGCCGAGGTCAATAAGCGCATGCATGAAATCATCGCCCGGCACAATGCCAGCAAATGAAAGCGACGCTCGCATGCCGGGCGGCACCGACGGGCTTCACCCATGGACCTGAGCGATAGATCGATCGATCTCCGCAGTCTTGATGGCAACGAGGCAGGACAGGTTTGTCTGGATATCCGCTCCTTCTGTCTGGCGACCATCAGAGAGGTCTACGGCATCGACTACCATCGTGAATGGCATGCCGATCTGGACTCCCTGCTGCTGTCGGACAACGGAAACTGGTATTCGGCTTCCAATCGCGGTGCGTTCTGCGTGGCCCGCTCGGGCGATGGCGAGATCGTCGCGACGGGCGGCCTGCACGGCTTTTCCCGAAAGCCCGGCACTTCAAGCCGGCTTGCCGGGAGGTATGGCGATCCGGATGCGGTCTGCCAGATCGTTCGGGTCTATCTCGAACCATCCGTGCGCCGCAAAGGCCTCGGCCGCAGGATCATCCCCCTGCTTGAAGCCAAGGCGCAGTCGCTTGGCTACCGCACCGCCTATCTCCATGCCGACGCGCAGGCCTTCGGAACGCTGCGCTTCTGGCAGCGATGCGGTTATCGAAAGTTCGGACGCTTTACCTACCCCGCCAACGGCAGGGCGGATACGGGGGTGGACTTCGACAAAGCACTTTCGGGAGCGTAAAGCTTGACTCTAGGCCGGCCAACGTCAGAGGAAGGCGGAAAGAGTGCGGATGATTTCGCATCGCCCTTTTGAGCCATTGGGCAACCCAGATCTGCGCAACTATTACCGATT
Source organism: Mesorhizobium sp. FG116 (assembly GCF_057809835.1). Lineage (NCBI taxonomy): Bacteria > Pseudomonadati > Pseudomonadota > Alphaproteobacteria > Hyphomicrobiales > Phyllobacteriaceae > Mesorhizobium > Mesorhizobium sp. FG116. The sequence goes on along the minus strand of NZ_JBMDKS010000068.1, from coordinate 2,208 downwards.
TCTCGACAACGCGATCCCAAAGCATGTTGCTGCAAGATTAGTGACGCTGATACAAAGGGGAAGGCGCCAGCCCAATAGCCCTTAAAACCATTCCCGGAATTTAAACCAGGCCAATGGCACGATCGCGCTGAGGATCATCACGGCCCATGCGTACGGATAGCCCCACGCCCAATCGTACTCAGGCATGAACTTGAAATTCATACCGTAGATCCCCGCCACCAGTGTTGGCGGAATGCCCGCAATTGAGACGATGGTCAGGACCTTGATAATGTCGTTCTGTACAATCCCGATGAGCCCAACCAAGGCATCCAGCACGAACTGAACCTTGTTCGCCAGCTGCTCCTCATACTCAGCAAGCGAGTGGATATCCTTGTTGAGGCTCGTCAGAGACACCTTCATCTCGCCGTTGAGGCAGCTGTCGTCGTTCTCTTCCGTAAACGCAACGACACGGCCCAGCCCCTGAATTCCGTCGCGAACTTCCGACAGCCGATCTCCGAGCTGTCCAAGCTTTCGCATTTGCATGCGCAAAAGCCGATTGGAACGAGCGGGATGCCGCCCGCGGGTGTCCTCGGCTTGGAATGCCTGACTTGATAGCTCAGTCAACGCAGCGGACAGATGCTCAAGAATGTCGGCCACGCGGTCAACGATCTCCTGACACAGGAGAACGAAGGTCTCGATGCCCGTCTTGGGAGCCGCAGAGGCGACAAGAAAGCGCTCAGCGACGGCATCGAATGTCGCCAGCGGCATGAATCGCACTGTGATCAGTTGCTCCTGAGACAGCACAAAACCGAGCGGCGGCGTGACTTCTGCCTCTTTCGGATGAATTGCAGCCGACGGAGTGCTCATATAGAGAACACCGGCATCGTTCTTTAATCGGCGTGAAGACTGAATCTCGCTCAACGAACCGAGCGACGGCAGTACTCTGCCGGTTAGTTCCTCAACATGCCGGATTTCCTCGGCTGTCGGGTTCAGCAGATCGATCCATACTACCTGATCGGGGCCGTGCGACGGCAAAGTGGGGGCGGAACACGCAGGAAGAAAATTCAACATCAGGTAGCCATCAGGGTTGCCCAGCTAAACGCTTGGAGCAATATCAGGTTTCCCATGCCGCCGCCGAGAATGTAACGGGGGGCGGGCCTTCGATGCCGCATCTGCATTAGGCCGACGAGGCAACGCCGTCGCCGCGGCGCTGTGGGCTACGACGAGGCGAACGTTTTCGGCGGGGTCGCTGGGTAACCCGCCACCGGGCTGAGCGTCAACGCGATAGCCGCCGCCACACAATCGAGGGACGTCGCGAAACCCTGGAGCGAGACCGAAAACGGCGCGGCCGCGGCCGTCGGCGTGGCGTTGATCTTAAGTGCGGTGCTGGAACGCAGGGCGACCATCGTTGCGGCGTCAAAATTAACCGGCACGGGACAGCCGCCCGGCATGCTGTGCGCAAGCACCCTGGCTGCATCGCTGGCTTCTCGTCGATCTGGAACGAGACTCAGGAATCGAGCGCCAGGCCGAACGGCAAGACGAGCTCCGCCACGGTGTTGCGGCTCGGAGCACTGAGTTCGATGACGAGCATACGAGGACCATTCTGCTGGACTTAGCTCGGCACGCGATGGTTCTGGTTACCCTGCTGCGCTCAGCCGACATGCCAAGCTCTGTAGGTTGCGTTCAGCAAGGAAACGCCACCGGCAAGCCCACAGTGCCGCCATACGCCGTCTGTCCGATCTTGCAGCTGTCAAAAGTAAGGCGTAGCAGCGGCCCGACCTTCGATCGAGGTGACACTCAGGATCTTGAGCCGGGCCTACCCGGCATGGGGTCGCATGCTGGGTGAGACATAGTGCACATCACTGCCCCGTCTGAAAACAAAAACCCGCCAGCCGAAGCTGACGGGTTAAAGAACAAGGTTGGAGGTACGGACCGGGCGGCGAACCCGGCCGAGATCAATTCCAAAACCGGGAGAAGGTTCCTGTCAGGGGCGCTGCGTCTGGATCATCGATGTGGGGGCGAGTATGTGTGGGGCCGGCGGGCGTTGAACATTGCGTTTGCCTGTTCCGTTATCAAGACCAAGCTGTTGAGGCTGTTCAGGACAAGTGGGATGGCGCGTTCCGGCATACGTCCTTGCCTCAGAACTTCACATTGAAGTTGGCCTTGACGGACTGGTCTGCGATGCCGGATCCGAACTGCCCGCCATAGGTGACGCCGACGGTGGCGTTG
>NZ_JBMDKS010000067.1:0-5246 GCF_057809835.1 Mesorhizobium sp. FG116 | reverse complement strand
GGAGTCGGACCTGCGCCGGTTCGATCGGGCGTTTGCCAACAGCAATCGCCTGCGCACCGTCGGTACGGACAATTTGCTGGCAGCGGCCCGCGAAAGCGGCGTGAAGCGCATTGTCGCGCAAAGCTTCTGCGGCTGGCCCTACGCCCGCACTGGCGGCTTCGTGAAATCGGAGGATGACGCGCTCGATCCAGATCCTCCGGCACAGCAGCGCCGGACGCTCGACGCGATCCGCTATCTCGAGAACGCCGTCACCACGGCACCGGGAATTGTCGGCGTGGCGTTGCGCTATGGCGGGTTCTATGGCCCCGACACCGGCGTCTTCGATCGGTCGATGATCGATCAGGTTCGAAGGCGGCGGATGCCGGTGATCGGCAGGGGCACGGCATGGTGGTCGTTCGTGCATATCGACGATGCCGCCGAGGCGACCGCCCTGGCGGTCGAGCAGGGCTCCGGCATCTACAACATCGTCGACGACGATCCGGCGCCGGTTCACACATGGCTGCCAGCCTTGGCCGCGATGCTCGCTGCCAAACCGCCGTTCCATTTCCCCGGCTGGCTGGCACGTCCGATCGCCGGCGACCATCTCGTCGTCATGATGACCCAATCGCGTGCGGGATCGAACGCCAAAGCCAAAGCGGAACTTGGATGGCGTCCCGGACATGCTTCCTGGCGGCAGGGGTTTGCCGACATCATCCGCGAGGAGAAACTGGCTGAGTAGGCGCCGTGCGCTTCTTTCAGGATTGGGAGGAATCGAGCGCACGCAGCGCGCGCGTGTACCAGCACTCGGCGCTCTATATCAAAGACTACGAGAATAACGGGCAGCGCGAGATCGGGTTCATCACCCGCGCGCTCCATTTGCCGGCGGAGAAGCTGGAAGCCCAGGGCCTTTGGCGATGGCCGTGGTGCCTGCATGTCCGAAACGTGTCGCATATTTCGGACAAGACAAACGCCGAATCCCCCTCCGAGACCGACTACAGGGCAGGCAGTTGGTTGGCCTCGACGTGTTGCTGCGTCAGCACCTTGCCTCGCTCTTGCGCGGCCAGATCGTAGAACTCGATGAGAAAGTCCCGCAACGCCGCAATCCATTCGGTGCTGTAGAAGCTGCCGAGCTGGTAATGGCGGAAGATGCTGTCGCGCCGGATCGGCCCGGCGAGCTCTCCGGTCGACGGAAACTCGACGCTCGGAACGAGAAGGTGCTGATCCTTCAAGCCGGTCGCGCCGAACTCGATTGTGAAGGGCGGCCGAAGCTTCAGGTCCCTCTCGTAGACGAGGCGGTAGTTGTCGAGCGCGGCTACGAAGCCTTTCTCGACGCCGATCGCCGCGATGGCGTTCTTGTCGCGAAACGGCTGTTCGCTCGCTCCCCACAGCTCGCCGGTTTCGAATATCTGGGTGAAGCTCGTGATGCCGTCACCATGCGGCTCGACATTGACCGCACCCCAGTCGTTCTGGTTGCTGGGCGACTTGATGAGATGCTGCGGCGGCTTCAATTTTCGAGCCACCTCGATTGCCCGCGTCAAGCCCACACGAGGCTGGTCCGCGTAGGTCGGGAAGAGCCGAATGTAGATGACCCGATCCCGCTTGAAGCGCAGCTCCTGCTCTCCGGGATTGCCGAAGTTGACGAGAACGTCCTCTGCCTGGAAGAAGAACGCCGGCGGGCGCACCGGTGTCACGGGAGTGAACAGGGCATCGGTACGAGAGCGGCTAACGATCTCCCGGATCATCAACCGGAGGATGATCTCCAAGGTCTGAGAGAGCTGACCGCGAAGCGTGCGGCGCTGACCGTCGGCGATGTCCGGTGGCGCATCATACTGTGTCGGATGGCGGACGTGGGCCATGTCGAACGGCAGCTGCTCGGGTGGGCCGAAATGCGTGTTCATTACGGGCATCATGGCTTTGAACGTCAGTGCGCGAAGCGCGTAGCCGTACTCGATCATCACGTTCGGATTGGGGATGAGCTTGCCAGCGTCCGTTTCGGCAACGAATGTCAGGTCGGGGACGAAGACATCGGCGGCAGAGATCTTGCCGAGGATCGTCTCGGTCACCGGCGGTGTACCGACGACGCCCTCGGTGTCCGCATCGATCAGCACGTCGACGCCAAGTTCGGCATCCTCGCCAATTCGGCCCGCCGCCTCGTCCAAGGCCGTACGAATGAAGTTACGATTGATGTTCGTCGGCCGGTCGCTTTGCCAGGCATAGAAGACGGTGATCTTGCGACGCGCCATTGAGCACTCCGGGACGATGATCAGCGCAACAGCACGCCGTCAATGTAGATGTTCTTGGTGATCCGGCTCCAGCCAGGATTCATGCGCACGCCGCTGCGCGCCCGCAACCTCAGGAAGTCGGCGACCTCGTCCAAACTCGCAAGCCGGGTCGGGGCTGCGTTCGAGCCAAAGTTGTGGCAGGCAAAGAAGCCATCGGAACCGCGTTCCGCGCGTCCGGTCACACTGCCACGGACGATGCGTTCAATCCTCGCTACGGGCATGCGGTTTGCTCCGGAAAGGGGACAACACTGATGTGAAGAGCGTTCGGATGCTGCTAGATCGGCGCGCTGCTGTCCAGGATTGCGCCGTGCAGTCGGACGAGTTCATCGACCCGCGTTCGGTTGTCCTCGAAGAGGTGGCTCGGCAGTTCGACGAGATCTGTGGACGGTAAGCGATCGAAAAGCGCGTAACAGATCTCCCCATTGTTGTGGCGCGACCGGTAGGCCAGGCCATCGAGCGAGGGGAAGTCGTTGTAGAGATTGAGTGCCAATGCTCTTGACGGGCCATAGTCATCGCTGGCGCTAACTGAGGCGTCGACACCATGGAACAACAGGCCCTCGTCCATGACCTTGGCGAGGGTAAGCGGGCGCTCGAGGCGAATGGGTGTCCACTGTCGCTCTTCGATGTAGTCGCGCCGCACGATCCGGCCAGCAGGCCGACGAAGCAGCGTTTCCACGAAGGCACCTTCGAGCCGTCGGGCTGCATAGAGGACGCCATATTCACCAGCGGGTGCATCGAAACGGTTTTGCGGCGGCCTGCCGGCACCCGGTCCGAAGAACACCGCACCCTGCCCTTTACGATGAATACGCACGATGATCTCGCCGGCGTCGAGCTGCGTGGGTAGCAAGCCCGCTGTAAAGCGCGCAGTGGGAGGGAATGTGACGGGCAAGTCTAGTCCTCGTCCACATCGAGATACGCAGCTGCAGCATCGCCGACCTTTTGAAGCTCACCGGCTTTGAGAGCCTCAATAGGCGGCACAGCCAGATTGGGGTCCTGCTCGAGCAGAAATTGCAGCGCAGACCAGCGGCCCGACTTGCTGCGATCGAACAGTTTGATGACCTTCGCCAACCCCTCGATGATCGACGTGCGATCGCCTTCCTTGACGAACTGGAACTTCGGAAAGACAAGTTCAGCGCCATCCATAAGCCCGAGCGCGGATCCGGTCTTGACCCGTTTGTGCAGCGCCTGCCGACTTGTACCGAGGAGCTTCGCGGCCTCGGTGAGCGAGAGCCCTCCCCCGGCACGTTGCAGCAACAGGCGCGACATCTCGGCGAAGCGCACTTCAGCGGGCAGTTCCTGCGGGCGTGATGCGCCCTCGACCTCTGCAAGGAGGTTGGCAGACAAACGAAACTGGTCCGCGGCGAGTTCGACATGCCGAGCGAGCTCGGAGAACGCGCGCGGCCGGTCATAGCGGCACAGGCGAAGGAGTTCGTTGCGCGCCGGCGTCAGGTCGCTGAGGATGACGAACGCGTCGATGGCAAGGCGCTCGGCACGAGGCGTCGGCTTCCACTGGTGAACGAGCGCGCTCCGAAGCTGCTTGGAACAGTCGAAGACGTCGTGAACGATACTGCTGTACCAAGTGCGGATCGCGGGGCTTCGACGCGAGCCTGAACGTGCCTTAGCGAAATCGAAGTCATGGACGGCAGCTTCTTCGAAGGCCGCGCTCATCAGCAGTGCCGCGCTCTGGATCCGATAGTTGAAGACGAAGACGAGGCGCAGCGCCGGGCTGGCCGTGGCTTCGGATGCGAGCCAGGGCGTCGGTCCCGCAACAAGGTGAGACCAATGGTCGATGTCGTTTCGATCGCGAATGTCGCGTGCTGTGTCGAGCAGGTATTTGGCGTAGCGCCCGTACGGCTCGTCGCTTGGCTCTGGACGGTCGCCGACACCCGTGGCCAGAAAATGCTGCAGCGAGTGCGTCGGCGTGATCATCAGCAGATCGGCGAGGTAGTCGGACACACCCTTCCCCGCGTCCCTCGCTCTCGCCTCCACAACGGCCCGCACGATCGGATCGATTTGAGTTTCCTGGGAAGTCTGCTCCGCGCTCATTGTCGCTCACTGGCCGGCAGGCCAGTGCCTACCTCGGTTGATAACACGGTTGATAGATAGCGTCACTTCGTGCAATTATCAACCTTTGAGCATCAACCCCCTGTGCCCACAGACGACGAGTTCATTCGGGCAATCGGCGCCTGACGAGCAACCAAGCATGTCCACCACGATCCTCCCGCGACTGATCTCGTGCGACGAGGCGGGCTTCACCGGGAACCGCATGCTCGACGGTGCCCAGCCCTACTTCGGCTATGCATCGGTCGACGTCGACCTCGATGAGGCAAACTCGATCGTCAACGATCTGCGCTCACGCCATCGCCTGCAGATGGGGGAACTGAAGGCGGCCAAGTTGCTGAAGCGGCCGCGTGGACGGGCGATCATTGCCGAAGTTCTGGAGCGGATTCAGGGGCGCTACATCGCGACCCTCTACGACAAGCGCCTGAAGCCTGGCGGCGAAGTTCTTCGAATACATCTACGAGCCGGTCCTGCAGCAGAACAACATGCTGTTCCACCACCACAACCTCCACCGGTTTATGGCGACGTTCCTCTACATGCAGATGCTGGCCTCCGGCGAAGGCGCCGAGGAACTCGCCGCGCAGTTCGAACGCTTCATGCGATCGCTTGACCCAGCGGATGCCCCGGCTCTGTTCGGAGCCAGCGACGAGCAACATTTCGACATGCTGCTCGGCCCGATCCTGCGGTTCGCGCGCGGTTACAACGTCACTATCGCGAGCGAGACGCGCAACCTGCAGCTAACCGGCGACAATGGCAAGTGGGTGCTGGATCTCATGATCAGCGCCGTGACGGACCACCTTCGGAACTGGGCAGAACGGCACCTTCTGCTCGAAGTCGTGTGCGACGATTCCAAGCCCCTCCGTGCGCTCGCCGGCATCTATGATGTCATGGTCGATCGACCCAACCCGGTCTACATGGAGGCAT
>NZ_JBMDKS010000066.1:0-5267 GCF_057809835.1 Mesorhizobium sp. FG116 | reverse complement strand
GTATAGAAGGAATAAGTATGCCATCAAGGCGCGTAGCGGTCGATATAGGCGGCACTTTTACTGACATATGTATTGTTAATGACAGCGACAGGACTGTTCGCGTTACAAAAGTTCCATCGACTCCCAATCCAATCGATGGCTTCATGGCCGGGCTGCGCCGCGGGAACGTCGTGCTTGGCGATGTGGCATTGCTTGTACATGGTACCACAGTTGCCACCAACGCCTTGATCACCCGACGGCTGCCGCGCACCGCGATGGTCTGCACTAAGGGCTTCCGAGATATTATTGAGATCAGACGCGCCGACAAGGAGGATCTCTGGGACACCTACAAGGACGTGACGCGCCCCTACATTCCGCGCCGTGACCGACTCGAAGTAGCCGAGCGGGTGGATGCCATGGGGCGGGTCCTTCAGCCGCTCGACGAGGATGAGGCGCGCCGCGTCGCCCGTCTCCTGAAGAGGCGTGGCGTCGCCGCCGTGGCGGTTTGCTTCATGAATGCCTTCGCCAACGGCGAGAACGAACGAAGAATGAAGGAGATATTGGTCGAAGAACTCGATGGAATTCCGGTCTCCACTTCTTCGGAGACGCTGCCTGAAATTTTCGAGCACGAGCGGTTCTCAACGACCGTAGTCAACGCAGCACTCGCGCCCGTCGTCGGCGACTACTGCAATGCGCTCGATGCGCGCCTGAAGTCTGAGGGTTACAAGCGCGACTTGGTACTGCTCCATTCCGGCGGCGGCGTAATGACGGCGCGTGGGACCAAGCAGTTCGCGGCGCGTCTCGCTGGTTCTGGAATCGCGGCGGGTGCCATCGCCAGTCGTCACATCGCCTCGCAGTGCGGCTTCCCCAACTCAATCGGCCTTGATATGGGCGGCACCAGTTGCGATGTCTCGCTGGCCAGTGAAGGGCGCTCGCGCGTCACCAAGGACTGGTTCATTGAGTTCGGATACCCGATCCGCTTTCCTGCGATTGAGCTTCTGACGATCGGCGCCGGAGGCGGCTCACATGCGTGGATCGACCCGGCCGGCTCGCTCCGCAACGGGCCGCAGTCGGCCGGTGCCAACCCCGGCCCGGCCTGCTACGGCCGCGGCAACATGATTCCGACCAACACCGATGCCAATGTTGTGCTCGGGCGCCAAGGTGCCAGCCTGGCGGGCGGGCATATGTCGCTTGATCCGAGGCTTGCGCAGGCGGCCGTGGCGAAGGTCATCGCGGAGCCGCTCGGTCTGGAAGTGCATGTCGCGGCCAATGCCATCGTCCAAGTAGCGAACGCCAACATGGCCGACGCCGTACGCCTGATCTCGATCAGTCGCGGCTACGATCCTCGCGATTTTGCACTCGTCGCCTTCGGCGGGGCCGGCGCGCTACACGGTGCCGAAATCGCGCGTGAGCTTGCGATCCCGGTCGTGATCGTGCCACCCAATCCGGGTGTCACCTCGGCGCTTGGCTGTCTTCTTGTCGACGTGCAGCACGATCTGGGCCAGAGCTTCATTAGCCAAGCGGACAAGACTGACATGGCGACGCTGAAATCGCTGTTCGCCAAACTGGAGGACGAGGCTTGGGACCTGCTTCGGCAGGAAGGTGTCGAGCGCAAGGATGTGATCCTCGAACGCTCTATCGACATGATGTACCAGGGTCAGTGGCGGTCGCTATCGGTGCCGCTCGACGCTGCTCTTAATTCCATCGATGAGCTCGTCGCTTCATTTCATATGCTCCATGAGCGCGAGTACAACTTCCGCCGCGAAGATGCGCCGGTCGATATCTACCGCATCAATCTGAGCGCGATCGGTGTGACCCCAAAGGCCGTTCTCGCTGAACATACGCCGTCGGATGAGGCTCCAGTGCCGAAGGAACGGCGCACAGTGTGGTTCGAGGACAAGCCGTTCGCCGGCACGCCGATCTATCAGCGTGAGGGCATGAAGGCAGGAGCCAGGCTCGTAGGCCCGGCTATCATCGAACAGTTCGATTCGACCACTGTCGTGCCGCCTGGTTGCAGTGCCGAGATCGACCGCTTCCTCAACATCGTCATTCGCTTTGAGGCCTGAGCCATGAATTCCGCCGGCGCAATGCCGTTTCCCGAAGGATTTTCTCTCGATCCGGTGACCTTCGAGGTGCTGAAGAACTCGTTCATCAACTCCGTCAACCAGATGTCGGAACAGATCCTCAGGACCTGCTATTCCTTTGTTATCTACAATCGGGACTTCTCCAATGGCCTGAGTGACGTGAATGGCGATTCGGTCGCCCAGGGCGACCAGGACCTCGCCGGCCATGTCGGCACGCTTCACCTAACCTGCAAGGACGTGATCCGCGTTTTCAAGGGCCGCATGGAGGATGGCGATGTGTATGCCATATGTAGTAGACGAATTGCGATCTAATTGCAGGTATATTGAGATAACGATGGAAAAACCGCGCAAAGTTATAGTTATCGGTGCTGGTATAGTCGGGGTTTGTACGGCGTATTGGTTGCAATCTGAGGGTCATAGTGTCACGATAGTGGACCGCTCTGCGCCTGGTGCGGGCGCCTCATTCGGCAACGCCGGCTGTATAAACGGCTCATCCGTGGTTCCGATGTCAATGCCAGGAGTAGTCTGGAACGTACCTGGATACTTGTTAAATCCCCTCGGACCGCTCGCTATTCGTTGGTCATATTTGCCGCAGATCGCGCCGTGGCTCTTCCGATTTCTGCTGTCGGGCACCCAGCGTGCTGTACCCGAGCAAGCTCGGGCTCTAAGGCAATTGTCCGCACCAGCGATGGATCTGATGCAAACGATAGCGAATGATGCAAAGTTGGGCGACCTTATCAGAAAGAGCGGCCATCTGTACGCCTATAAGTCGGAGGCTGGCCTCTCAAACGATCGGCTGGCTTGGGAGCTCCGCGCAGCCAACGGAGTACAATTCCAGATACTGAATGGCAGGGACATGAGAGAAATTGAGCCTCTCATCTGTCCGGACTACACGAGAGGAGTTTTCATCTCTGAAAACGGGCATATCCTGGATCCTCGTCGACTCGTTACGGGAATTGCCAATCGGGTCGTACAAGGAGGCGGCACGATAGTACGCCGAGATATATTACGAATTGAGCTTCTGGCGGATGGCCGCTTGACCGTGAAAGGTGAAGGCGGGGACATGGTCGCGGATGACGTTGTGATAGCAACTGGCGCTTTCTCGAAGCATTTCGCCGCTGCAATGGGGGATAGTATACCCCTCGACACCGAACGAGGATATCATCTCTATCTGTTAGACACCGATGCCCTCCCGACTTTGCCTATTACCGACGCTGAAGGTAAGTTTATAGTGACCCCCATGGCGGACGGCCTACGCCTAGCCGGAACGGTCGAATTTGCTGGCCTTTCCGCAGGCCCAAACTGGCGAAGGGCAGATGCGCTTTTGTCGGGTGCCCAGAGGCTGCTTCCGCACCTTCGCCGGAATTTCGACATGTCCGCAATCAGACAGTGGATGGGTTTTCGTCCAAGCTTGCCCGATTCCATGCCAGTCATAGGTCGCTCTAAAAGGTCCCGGAATGTCTATTACGCCTTCGGTCACGGCCATATCGGCATGACGACGGCACCAAAGACTGGGGAAATCGTCTCAGCGCTGATTTCCGGAAGGGCACCGAGTATCGACATTTCCCATTTTAGACCAGATCGCTTTTAACGCGGAACCTTGCTCTCTGTTGGTGTTCGCGCCCGATATAACTGGCAGCGCAGTGAACAAGAGATGGCGTAGCTACTATCGCTTGAGCGTTTTTACCACCCAGTTGATCACCATCGCCGACAATCGCCAGTGGCTGTGATTTGCCCATTGGTGGCCACGAATTGCAACCGCGAGGATTGAGCAACGTGGCCTACGATTTAGGCATGAGGGCTCATAAGGTCAAGAACAGCGGTCAGAAGGCGCCGTGCTGGAAGGCTACGGCCATTTTGAGCGGTCGAAACAACCATTACCTCGTAGTATATTGCAGGACGAAATTCACGAATGGTTACAAAGTCGCGATACAAACACGAGTGTGCTGCTATTGGCTCAACGATCGAAAGGCCCGCACCGCTGGCTACTAATCCCATTATACCTGCGAAAAACTCACACTCGCAAACAATGTTGAGCTTGGGACCAGCCATGCTTATTCTGTTTAAGACCTTTGAATACGTCGGTTGCCAGGGAGTTAGTGAGATAAACGGATACTTCTGTATGTCCGCAGGAGTGAGATAGGACTTATCCTCGAGTTCATGACCGCGGGGCAGCACAGCTGCACATCTCAACCGATGAACATTATTTAAGTTATGGTTTACATCGATCGGAGTTTCAGCGATCAATATATCTGCGTTCGGGGAATGAGTGAGGTCCCAGAGTAAATTGGACCCTTTGGTCGATATGCGAAACCTAGTATTTGGATACTCCTGCCTGACGGTCGCAATTGCCTGTGGGAGCCAGCCCAGACTAGCAGCGGGGTGAGCATGCACAGTCACGATACTAGCGCTATCACTTGTCAAGTCAGTGAGCGTTTGATTCACAGAGGCAAGTCCGTTCATCGCAATGACGGCGTCTCCGTGCAGAACTCTTGCCTCCTCGGTAGGGCGTAACCGATTACCAGACCGAGTAAATAGCGCGATGCCAGCGTTCTTTTCGAGGCGAAATATAAGGTTACTTACTGCAGGTTGGCTTATTCCCAATGATTCTGCAGCTTCGGACAATGTCCGGCATGACATCACCGCGATGAAAGCTTCAATCTGGCGAAAATCATTTATCATTATAACCTCATGTTATGATATATGGGGAATCCCATATTGAAGCGATATTTGACCGATGCGCGCTAGTGATGCATTGTGATTTCGTCGCCCGGTTGCCTAGCAACCCCGGCTCGTTAACAATGATAACATTGGGATATCGGACGGCAAGGCCCCTATACCCCAAGACTTCCCGAAAGGACTGCATAATGCTTGAGGTCGGAGTTTTGCTGACCATGGACGTGGAGCCGACGACGGCAACCACTCATTCCTCGGCCACAGGGCCGGCCGATTGGGATTTCGGCGAACTTGCGGTCCGGGGATACTGGGACCGCGGAATGCAGCGCGGCTACCCTGTGACATTCTTCGTGCACCCCGAGGCCGCGGTGGCGCAGGCTGACTTATTTCGCTCACTGCGTGACAAGGGCGCGTGCCTTGGGCTCCATATGCATCCTTGGAAATATTCCCTGTGGAGGTTCGCAGGCGAGCGGTTTCTGGCTCACTTTGGGTGTTTGAGCGAGAACGAACAACGTGAGCTGCTTTCTG
>NZ_JBMDKS010000065.1:0-5281 GCF_057809835.1 Mesorhizobium sp. FG116 | reverse complement strand
TTCCAGCATTTGGTCAGCGGTGTAGGTGCGTCGGCCTGAAGATGACGTCTCTGGAGTGGGCCCGCGCCCCTCAAGATGGAGCTTCTTCAGGTGACTTTGAGAGACACCGAGATATGTTGCCACTTCGGCCAGCGAGAATGTGCGTAGGTCCTTTTTGGCATGGGGAGGGAATTGCTGCATCGAAAGGAGATGCAGCTTTTTGGATATTTGGTCGCCTTGGTCGAGAATGCTCTTCTCGAAATGCAACGGCGTTTTCGTCTGAATTGTCGTATTGACGTTCATACGAGTATGTTTTCCAAAAAACGATTTTTGGCGCCAAAAGGCCATGCAACCGTGACTATGCCCGATTCTTTCGTTGCGGCAAGAAATTTTTAGTTAACAATAGGTTAACAACCTACCCAGCAGAGACGCCCCATCGCGTGACTCAAGAATCGTCTATCTGATTGAGTACATTACGTATTTTGCAGATTTTGTCAGCAGACAAGAACTATCTGTGAACTATGAACGAGACCCAAGCGCTCCCTAAGAGGAGCCCGGCCGGGTCGCAGCTGGCGGCACACTGGTAGCGTATCTATAGTCGACAACTCCGGATCCTACTCATCTATTAAAACCATCTCGGGCAGCGTTACGGAGGCAACTGTACAGCGAGGTACTACCAACTCGCCGGAGACAACCTCGTTGCCAGCATAATCTGGCGGGGGAATTTCATCGTATCGCGAAAGCCGTCTTTGATTTGCCTGCAACCAACGTACTGGCCAATGATTTGGGCGGAGGACACGGCATTGGGCCCGCCGCCACGTCAAAAACTACGGCGGCCTCTATTCAAGTTCGGCGCAGTTGCAAGCCCATACCTATTTAATGATCGCGTGTGCGATTGCCGCATAGTAGGGAGCGGAACCTCGATGCGTGCAGTCCGGAGTTGAGGAACAGTAGCGGATCGAAACCCTGCAGGTAGTCAGGCGTTTGTCGCAAGTGTCAGAAGAGGTACCGCTTATCCACCCAGTCGAGCAGGACGGCAGCATCGCGGTCGGGCAGTCGCACGCTCCCTGCCCGAAGACCGCCGGCGATTGCCTCTCCGATATCCGGATCGACCCAATGGCCGTGCGTCATGAGGAAAAACCAGCCGAACGGCAGGCCGACTTCGACGTCAATTGCCTCGGTTCGCTCCATTACGCGGTGGATGGAAACACCTTCTTCGCAGAGCAACCTTTCGGCTGGCATCCTGAGCGGCCGCGGAATGAAGCTGAGCTTGCGCCGGCCGTGATCCTGATAATCCCTTATGTCGAATGCCCAGTGCTCGAATATCCTCTGCGCGGAAGCGCTGGACCGCTCCCAATCCCGGAACATTCGGACCTCGCGCGGGACGAAATCGAACCAGTCCGGATTGAGGTCCAGGAAGGGTGTCTCCTTCACATAATCGCGTCCGGCCTCGCGGATGGCTCGGGCTTCCAGTTCCGAACGACGGGTCTCGCGCTCCTCGCGTTCCAAGCGCTGTCGGGTGGCCAGGAAACTGCGCATATGGACAAGCCCGCCGCGACGTTGCAGCCGGAAAACCGGGCCGGCAAGCACCGGCGCATCCGTTACCGGCTCGCGCTTGACCCAGGAAGGCTCGAGAAGATCCTCGACGCTCCGGGGGCGGTAGTCGGGATCGACGACCGGCCCGGCCGACACCTCGATTTCACGGCCGAGCGAGAGCTGGACGAAGTCGGCGACACCTGGTCCGGTCGAGGCGAAAGCGAACACCGGGGCGCCGCGCCATTCGGCAAAACGAAGGCCACTGTCGCGATGCCTATTCCAAAAGGCAGTAAGATCGCCATCGTGGGCCGCCATTTCGCGCTCGACCCATTCACGATGATCGCCGAGCCGGGCGCCGTCGCCCGCCAAGACCGTTCGGGCATCGCGCCAGTAGAAGTCGTCAACCACAGCCGTCGAGAACGCGAAGCCGGGGAATGCGGCCGTAAGGGCAGGGGCGAGATCCGAGTCTGCCGAGCCTGGATCGACACCGGAGAGCACGGCTTCCACCGTGGCGGCGTCGGGCAGGCGGATCGGGGTTTCGGAGATGTTCAAGGGTTCTCGTCCGAGGAAAGGGTAACCCGGCATAGCACCGGTGGTGGTCGGCACGATTCTGGCGGACTTGCTGTACGAGATCAATCGCCATCGATCACAGGCACGCTGTCGATAGCGATGTTATTCGGCGACCAAGGCAGCTATAACTTGTGTCACGAGCGCGAAATGATTAATTTACGGCTGCTATGAAAATGCATCTGGCATCCGTCCTGACGACCGTCAACGCGCCCTACAGCGTGCAGCTGGACGACGCGGCGCTTGCGCATTGCCTTGCGGACCTCGACGTGGCCAAACAGCACCCCGGACATGTCAGCACCTTTCTCGGTGAGGTTTCCCCCGCACTGCAGGTGGAGTTCGCTGTTGTGCATCACATCCCGGTCCCCGACCTGAAGGCCTTTGCCGCAGCGTTCTCTGCCTGGTCTGGCGAGAGCTATCCGCTCGCTGCCTGATGGCCAGCCAGGATGACCGGCGCCCGTCAGAATGGCGGCGGCTTTTTCGTATTGCCGTCGACCTGATCGACCAGCTTCGTGAGAATGCCGGCGGCTACGATTTCGAATGGTCGTTTGGCGGTGGCACGGCCATGATGATCCAGATCGGTCATCGTGAAAGCCATGACATCGATATCTTCCTGGATGACCCTCAACTGCTCGGCTTCATCGATCCGTCCAGAAGCCGCCTGCGTTTTGATCTGGTGCCATCGGACTATCAGGGTGACGGGCACCGGTTTCAGAAATTCGCCTTCGAGAACATCGGCGAGATCGATTTCATTGTTGCCGGGGCGCTGACGCGGACGCCCTTCGAAACACGCGAAGTCGAGGGTAGGGCCGTGCAGCTCGAAACCGTCCCAGAAATCATCGCCAAGAAAATCTACTACCGCGGATCGGAGGCCAAGCCGCGTGACATTTTCGATATCGCCGCTTCAGCACGGTCCCAGTTGGAGCCCATGGTCAACGCGCTCCGCGCATTTCCAGACCAGGTTTCGCGGACCAGGGATCGGTTGGAAAAGCTGAACTCGGAATTTGTCGGCCGTGCCATAGCGCAGCTGATGATTATGCCCGACTACGAAGCGTCGGCCGCCGACAGCTTGGATACAGCGCTCGCTGTTCTCGACGAGGTGTTGGTGTCGCCTACTACCTGACGCCTCATCCAACGCAGCCGGTCGGGGAGGGGAGGAGTTTCTCTTTAGAGGCCGGACGCCTTGGTGAGATTGACGCGGAACCGATCGCGCCGCCGCTGATACTTGCGGGTCATCTCGGCGCTGGCATGGCCGAGCTGTTTTTGCACATAGCGCTCGTCGACCTCGGCCGAGGAGGCCAAGCCAGCGCGCAAGGAGTGGCCACCGAACACTTTTGTCCGCTTGCCCTCGGCAAGATCGCCGCGCACCCCGGCCGCCAGCGCAGTTCGCTTGACGAGGCGGGCGACCTCCTGGTCGTTGAGGCGATCGGCGCCGACCGCCTTGCCTTGGCCGGTGACACGCCGGAACAGCGGCCCGTGGGCGATGCGGGCAAGCTTCAGCCAGGTCTCCAGCGCCACGACCGGGCAGGTGGCATCGGACGAGCCGCGGCCGGCCTCGACCTCGCGCCAGCCGGTCTTTCCCCGCAAGGTGATAAGCAGGCCCTTATCGGGAAAAAACTCGACCCAACCGCGGCCATCCTCAGTCTGGTCGCGGCCGCAATCGAGGCCGACGATCTCAGAACGGCGCAGGCCACCGGCGAAGCCGATGAGCAGCATGGCACGGTCGCGCAGCCCGCGCAGCGAGCCGCGATCGAGCGTCTCCAACATGGCGATCAGATCCTCGGGCAGGATCGCTTCCTTCTGCCGGGGAGGGGAGGCGTGGGTGTTCCGGATGCCGGCCATGACGGTGGCGATATGCCGGTCCTTGCGGTCCAGCGGCTGGCCACGCTGCGCAAAATTCCAGGTCAGCGAAGACAGCCGGCGCTCGATCGTCGCCACGGACTTTTTCTCCCCTGTGGCCGTGCCGGAGGCGAGTGCGGTGATATACAGCCCCACGATTTGTGGATCGGGCGGCATTAGGGAAAAACCATGGCGGCGGCACCAGCCGGCAAAATGCTTCCAGTCCGCGGCATAGGCGCGGCGGGTGTTGGCCGAGCTCGCCGCCTCGACGTAGTCGCGGGCACGATCGGCGAGCTTTTCCAGATGCGCCGGCACGCGCGCCTGGCCGCCACTGACCGGCAGGGCAGGGCAGGGGGTTTCCGCCGGCTCGTCCTCCGGCGCCTTGCCCATCGCCATGACGATTTCGACGATGTCGGGCAGGTCGTCGGCGATCGGCGCAGTGGGCTCGGCCGACGGCCGCGCGACCGCAATGTCATCCTCGGCGCCCGTGCCGTGGGACGCTCCGGAAGGTCCCGCGACGCGATTTTCGGGCTTCTGCTCGCTGAAAACGGCCATTTTCTCTATAAAGCGCAAAACGAACGATAATACAACATTATCGCTCGTTTTGATCAGAAGACAAGCTGTGCGCTAAATAACCAAATGGCTGGCTAAAACCGCACATCTGAATTACGCTCAATCTATGAATCGCTCCATTGTCTCAGTCGCAGTGGCAGCACCGCCCTCGCCGGTCGTGCCCGGCTGGGCGCGTGGGCAGCAGTCGATCACCGACCCCGCCGAGGCAGCATTTCTTGCCGGTGCCGCGCTCAATGCGCTCGACCAGCTGGTGCGCAGCGAGCCCATCTGGATCGGCGCCTGGCGCCACCGGCTCGCTGTGAAATGTGCTGCCAGTGCCTGCCGGCTGGCCGGCCGCGGTGAAGACGAGGCTGCGCTGCGCGACGTCTGGTTGCTGCGCAAGGGCGATGAAAATCCCGGCCCGGCCGGCAACATGGTGGGTGCGTTCAGGCAACTGGCGGCACGGCCCACGGCGCTAGATATCGATGGGCTGGCGCAGGTGGTCGAGCGGTTGGGCCTGCGCTGGGACGACAGCTTTGCCGTATTGCCGGAAGAGGTTGACGAACTGGCTCGAAACGGCCCGGCGGCGCCCTTTGCCGCGGCTGCGCTGATGCGGCGTGTGGTCGAGGCCGCGCCGCCGGCAGAACCGCTCGCCTGGTGGCTGGGCGACCTTGTGCTTGCCGCCAAGTTGCGCTGGCCACGGCCAGTGCCGCTTTTGATGTCGCAACTCTTTTCGCCTGCATTTCGCTTCGACGGCGGCCGTGGCAAGCGGCTGAGGCCGGCTGACGATGGGTTCACTCGCGCGCTC
>NZ_JBMDKS010000064.1:0-5371 GCF_057809835.1 Mesorhizobium sp. FG116 | reverse complement strand
CGCAGGCAAGTGCCGGGGCCATCTTCCACATGCCGATCATCAGCGGGAAGTTCCATGGAATGATCACGCCGACGACGCCGACCGGTTCGCGCACCGTATAGGTCAGCGCATCGGGGCGGGCCGGGATCACCTGGCCGTTGATCTTGTCGGCCATGCCGGCATAGTACACCAGCGTGTCGATCACCGCCGGAAGGTCCTGGCGGCGGATGGCCGAGACCGGCTTGCCCGAATCCAGGCTCTCCAGCATGACCAGCTCTTCCTCATCGCGCTTGATGAGGTCGGCAAGCTTCAGCAAAAGCCGGCCGCGGTCGCTGGCCTTCATGTGGCCCCACTCGCCGTCCAGCGCCTTGCGGGCCGAGCGCACCGCGACATCGACATCCTCGACGCCGGCCTCGGCGACCTGCGCGATCACCTGCTCCGTGGCAGGGTTGACGGTGGTGAAATAGCGTCCCGACAGCGGCTTCACGCGGCGACCGTCGATCAGCAGATCCTGCATCGCCAATGCAGTCATGTCATTCATTGTTGATCTCCCACCTTTATCTCTGTTATCAGGCAGTATTATTCTTGTTATACTAAATGATTAGATAGAAGATTTTCATGTCGTCAACATGAAATATTATTCACAATTTATGAGGTAGCTAGAAAAAATTACATAGATACAAGATCATGTAATATATGAAAAAAATTCATATTGCATTTATGCGACTCCAAGCCTAGCGTGTTGGCTAGGGTGCATGGCAAAAGAAATAATAAATCCATGAATACCGAAGGCATTTGACCGACATGCCTTTATGGGAGGAGGTAATTCGATTTGTATAGATTCCCGCGCACGCGCAATATCGTAGAAACAATGGCGCGAATATTTGCGGGTAATATTTGATCGAATTCGACTTCATTACCTGCTTGTAAGGATCAACAACCATGCATTTGGACATGGCCGCCTGAGGAGGGAGGCGGACAGGGAGCTGTTTCGAAAAAATCCAGCACCAGCTTTCGTTGAATAGCGCATTTCCTGAGGAAAATTACACCCAAGGCAATGCGTATAAAAACACAAACAAAACGATAAATAGTGGAGAAGGAGGAGAAGGTGGCAAGATTAGATTCTGCTGAGCAATTCTCGAAATCTATCATACCAATTCTGGATAGAACCAGAACCGTCGCGAGGCCTGGTTACAATCGTTGGCTCGTTCCGCCAGCAGCGCTTTGCGTTCATCTATGCATCGGGCAAGCCTATGCATTCAGTGTTTTCAATCTTCCGATGACCAAGCTTCAGGGAATAACTGAATCGGCGGCCGGAGACTGGAAGCTGACCGAACTGGGATGGATTTTTTCCATCGCCATGGTGTTCCTGGGATTGTCCGCCGCGATATTCGGCCGCTGGGTCGAAGAAGGCGGCCCTCGCAAGGCGATGTTTACGGCAGGTGTCTTGTGGGCGAGCGGATTCTTTGTCTCAGCTCTCGGCGTGAAATTTCACAACATCTGGCTGATATACTTCGGCTATGGATTCCTTGGGGGCTGCGCGCTCGGCATTGGATATATTTCTCCAGTTTCGACACTAATCAAATGGTTCCCCGACCGTCCGGGCATGGCAACCGGCATGGCCATCATGGGGTTTGGCGGCGGAGCGATGATTGCTTCTCCACTTTCCGTCTGGCTGATGGCGAGATTTGCCACGGCTACCGACGTTGGTGTTCTCAATACTTTCATCACCCTGGGCTGCGTCTACTTCCTGTTCATGATGGTCGGCGCAACTTTGGTGCGGGTTCCGGCCAAGGACTGGAAGCCTGATGGCTACGTGGCTCCGGCACAGCCGAAGAAGCTGATCACGACCAACAGCGTTCACGTCTACGACGCCATCAAGACACCGCAGTTCTGGCTCGTCTGGATCGTGCTTTGCGCCAACACCACCGCCGGCATCGGTGTGCTTGGTCAGGCATCAGCCATGAGCCAGGAAATGTTCCCCGGTGTCATCACGCCGGTTGCGGCGGCTGGCCTCGTCGGCCTCATGAGTATCTTTAACATGGGCGGACGTTTTTGCTGGGCGACGGTTTCCGACTTCATCGGCCGCAAGAACACCTACTTTACGTTCTTCATTCTCGGCATCTGCCTGTACATCACCGTGCCGTTTGCTGCTGGCGTCGGCAATGTGCCGCTGTTCGTATTCTGCTTCCTGATTATCGTCAGCATGTATGGCGGCGGATTCTCCACGGTGCCGGCATACCTGAAGGACTTGTTCGGCGTCAGATATGTCGGCGCCATCCATGGCTTCGTCCTGACTGCATGGTCGGCCGCAGGCATCTTCGGACCGGTTCTGATCAATTACATCCGCGAATACAACATCAACCACGGCATTGCTCAGGCCCAGGCCTACAACGTGACCATGTACATCATGGCCGGACTGCTTGCGCTTGGCTTCGTCTGCAACTTGCTGATCAAGGCAGTCGACAAGCGCTACCATCTCAAAGCCGAAGAATCGAGCGGCTTAGAAGTGGCAGCCCCGGCTGAATGAGGGAGGACAAATCCAATGAGTGACACAATCGTACGCACACCTGCCTGGAAAGTAGCGGCAGCCTGGGTTTTCGTTGGCATCCCGCTGCTGATGGGCATCTTCCAAACGCTCCTCAACGCGATGAAGTTGTTTCAGTAGTTGAAATGGTACTGGGCGGCCCGCTCTTTCCGGCGGGCCGTCTGGAAATCTGCCCGCAGGGAAACCTCGCCGGCACCAGGCTATAACCTTAGCCTAAATGCGAACTGGATTTCCTGTTCGATATCGGGTTCTATTGCCCCGTGCTCTATCGCGTAAGCCTCGACCTACGAACCGCTACCTTGGAGGCAACGGCTGATGGTGCGCATCAATATCGAGGCCACTTGGCATTTTACCAACGAGACGTCACCGCATTCGATGCGGGTTCTGTTGGGCTTTCTGCACGAAGTAAAAGTCTCGGGAACCATAGCCACCGCTGCTGAACACTCCGGCATGTCGTTTCGGCATGCGTGGAATCTCGTTGACCAATGGGCGTCTTTCTTCGGCGAGCCCCTTGTTGAACGCAAGCGCGGCAAAGGTTCAAGCCTTACCGCTCTGGGAAACAAGCTGGTTTGGGCCGACCAGCATTTGAAGGCGCGGCTCGGCCCGCAACTGCACAACATCGCCCAAGAATTGGAGATGGAACTCGCCAGCCTGCTGCCCGATCTGCCGCCACGGATCAGGATTCATGCCAGCCATGGCTTCGCGATTTCAAAGCTGAGCGATTTCCTCGCGAAGATTCCCGATTCCAATATCGACCTGCGCTACATGACGAACCAGGCTTCGCTGGATTCGCTACGGGCGCAGGAATGCGAGCTTGCGGCAATTCACCTGCCGCACGGAGAGCTTAGAAGCAGGTCCGTCGCCGCACTCAAGAAGTGGCTCGACCCTAGCGTCTACTCCGTCATCGGTTTCGTCACCCGCGAGATGGGTCTTTACGTGAAGCGCGGCAACCCTCTTGGCGTCACCGACCTGAGCCAGCTTCGCGATTCCAAAATTGCGTTCGTCAACAGGGACGTCGGCTCGGGCACGCGCTTGCTGTTCGAGCAGCTCCTGGCACAACACAAGATAAACAGCGACGACATCACCGGCAGCCAGGTGGTGGAGCAGACACATGCCGCGGTTGCAGCTCATGTTGCGCGCGGTATGGCCGATACGGGCTTCGGCGTCGAGGCTCCGGCAATCGAGTACGATCTCGACTTCGTTCATATTATCAGGGAAGACTATTTCTTCATCTGCCGCTCGGGCATTCTCAATTCAAGGCCGGTGGAAAAGCTCCGTGAAGTTATAAGCAGCCCCGAATACCGGCGGGCCGTCAACTCGCTGGCCGGCTACGCCGTATCAGACGCAGGTGTCGTCAAGACGGTCAAGAAGTTCTTCAACGAGAACCGGTAGGGTCAGGACCTGGCTCTGCGATGAGATATCTGCCGTGTGATCAGCGGCCCGACAATTGTCCTGCAAGCGGCCCATTTCTCGTCTGCAGGATTTCCAGTTTCCCGGAAAGTGCGCACAGGCACTCACCCTCTTCACCAAGCGCATAGTGGTTGCGCATCGTCCGTGCATCTCGCTTGGTGACCCGTATCAGGCCTTCCCGCTCGGCAAGCTCTGCCAGAACGCGCAGCACAAGCGCATGCGGCACACCCAGCAGGCGAGCAAAGCTGCGGCTGTCATGAGCAATGTCCAACTGCGTGGCAGCCAGCAAACCAGCTTGCAGGCGCGTCAGCCCGCCATCGCAAATCGTCAGCTTGTCGACGGCGGTCAGGAATGCCTCGGGGTCGGGCTCGCTTGCGCTCATGCCGCTTCAAGCTTGCGGAACGACACCATGATGGACTTGGAAGTTGGCGTATCGCTTCCTTCGCCGAAGCTACCCAACGGCACAAGCACGTTCAGCTCCGGATAGTAGCCGGCGACACTGCCGCGCGGGATATCATATGGGACAAAGCGGAAGGACGGGGCTATGCGATCTATGCCGTCATTGTACTCGCCAACGACATCGACCCGTTCACCGGCTTCAGCGCCGAAATCGCGCAGGTCGGCGGGATTGATGAAGATCACCTGGCGTTCGCCGTAGACGCCGCGATAGCGATCGTCGAGGCCATATACGGTTGTGTTGTACTGATCGTGCGAACGAAATGTCTGCAAAGCGAAACGAGCCCCGTCCTTGCGCGCCTTCTGGTGCACCGTTTCTTCCGGCAAGGGACCGCTTGCAAAGGTGGCCTTGCCCGCCGGAGTATTCCATTCCCTATGCGCTGCACTGTTGCGCAGATGGAAGCCGCGCGGCTTGCGAAGGCGTTGATTGTAGTCTTCGAAACCCGGAATGGTTTTTTCGATGAGATCGCGGATGCGGTCGTAGTCGTCGGCAAGCGCATCCCAGTCGACGACGCCGTTGCCGACAGTCGCCGCAGCCATGCCGGCAATGATCGCCACTTCGGACATCAAGTGGCGTGATGCGGGGCGATTGATGCCGCCAGAACCATGGACCATGCTCATCGAGTCCTCGACGCTGACAATCTGTGACTGGCCCTTCGAATTGAGGTCGATCTCGGTTCGGCCGAGGCACGGCAGGATGAAACTGGTCTCGCCCGGCATCAGGTGCGAATGGTTGGGCTTGGTCGCGATGTGGACCGTCAGCCGCTGGCGCGAGAGCGCCTTCGACACCAGAGCGCTGTCCGGCGTAGCGCGCGCAAAATTACCGCCCAGCCCGATGAATGCCTGCGCCGAGCCATCCAGCATCGCGCCGATGGCGCTAAGCACGTTGTGGCCATCCTCACGCGGGACCTCAAACCCCAACTCTGTGTTTTTTCGTGGAATTAGGACCCTGTTCAAGGGGTGATTTTCGTCCAAACG
>NZ_JBMDKS010000063.1:0-5505 GCF_057809835.1 Mesorhizobium sp. FG116 | reverse complement strand
TCTCGCCGAAGGCCAGCGTCACGATCGCCAGATAGTCGCCGCGCAGCCGCAGCACCGGGAAGCCGAGCATGACACCCCAGAAGGCGGCCATGCAGCCGGCGGCCGGCAGCAGGATCCAGAACGAAAGGCCGAAATGCGTGCCGAGCAACGCATAGGCATAGGCGCCGACGGCGTAGAAGGCGACGTAACCCAGGTCGAGCAGGCCGGCCAGCCCAACGACGATGTTGAGGCCCCAGGCCAGCATCACATAGATCAGGATCTGGATGCCGAAATTGTCGACCCACTTCAGCGAACCCTGGAAGCCAAACAGCAGGACCATCGCCACCGGGTAGAGAAAGAGGATGACGAGGCCGATCCTGCTGAAGTTCCGCTTGATGAAGCCCGGCTCAGCGACGACCGCCGGTGCCACGGCCTTCTCGGCCTTCGCCCGCTCCATCGCCGGAGCCGCGTAGGCGACATAGAGGAACCGCCCAACGGTGACGGCAATAACCACGATGGCGAGCAAGCCCCAGCGCTGCACGAGGATGAGTTCGTTGTTGATGTTCTGGTCGGTCCTGAGACCGATGAACAGCACGAACAGGCCGAGCGCGATGGCGCCGGCATAGAGCGCTTCACGCAAAGCGCGCTGCACGGGAGTAGCGACGACGTCGCGCTCCGAGGACACGGTAGCGGCCATGAGGATCAGACCTTTTCGACTTCAGGCCGGCCCAGAATGCCGGAGGGCAGGAAGATGAGCACGATCGCCAGGATCGAGAAGGCCGCGACGTCCTTGTAGTCGATGGAGAAATAGGCTGACCACATGCTCTCGATGAAGCCGATCAGGAGCCCGCCGAGCACCGCGCCCGGCAGCGAGCCGATGCCGCCGAGCACGGCGGCCGTGAAAGCCTTCACGCCCGGCACGAAGCCGTCGGAAAACACCACCACGCCGTAGTACATCAAGAAAAGCGTGCCGGCGACGGCGGCAAGGGCGGCGCCCATGATGAAGGTGATGGAGATGGTGCGGTCGACGTCAATGCCGAGCAGCGCGGCCATCTTTCTGTCCTGCTCACAGGCGCGCTGCGCCCGGCCGAGAGCCGTCCGATTGACGAGATACCAGAAGATCGCGAGCAGCACGGCGGTGACGATCACGATGATGATCTGCTTCAGCGAGATGCTGATGCCGTCGATCGTGTAGACCTTGCTGACCAGCGGCGGGATCGGCTTGTTGCGCGGCCCTTGAGTGACCTGCACGAAGTTCGACAGCGCGATCGACATGCCGATGGCGGTGATCAGCGGCGCCAGCCGGAACGATCCGCGCAGCGGCCGATAGGCCACCTTCTCGATCGTCCAGTTGTAGAGGCTGGTCAGAAGCATCGCCACGATCATCATGATCAGGAGCGCCACGACGACCGGCACGGAGTAGAAGAGCGCGCCGAGGATCAGGAAGACGATGAGCGCGGTGAAGGCGCCGACCATGAAAATATCGCCATGAGCGAAATTGATCATGCCGATGATGCCGTAGACCATCGTATAGCCGATTGCGATCAGGCCATAGATCGATCCCAGCGTCAGCCCGTTGATAAGCTGCTGGACGAAGTACTGCAAACTGTCCTCCCGATCTTGATAGGGCCTAAGAGGCTCGCTTGACGATCTCGAAGTTCGCCAACGCGGCTGACACCGCTTGCTCTGCCCGTTCAACTTGTGCCCTCAAGGCCGGCCCGCGACCTCGATCTTCAAATGCGGGCCGGCGCTTGATCTTGATTGATTGTCGGCTGTGATGCTTACTGCGAGGCCTTTTCCACGAACTTGCCGTTCTTGAGTTCATAGAAGACGAAGTCGAGGCGGGTTATGTCGCCCTTCTTGTCGTAGGAGAGCGGGCCGATGACGGTGCTGATCGGTCCGCCGCTGCGGAGCTTTTCGGCAACGGTCTGCGGATCAGCTTTGCCGGCTTCCTTGATGCCGGCGGCTATGACCTGCATCGCGGCATAGCCATAGAGCGTGAAGCCTTCAGGATCGATCTTCTTCTCGGCGAATCTCTTGACGACGTCGGCAGCCGCCGGATTCTTGCGGGCATCCGGGCCGAATGTGATCAAGGTGCCATCTGCCGTCGGACCAGCGATTGCGGAGAATTCCGTGGAAAGCATCGCGTCGCCGCCGATCATCGGGACGTTGCTTCCCTGATCGCGCAGCTGGCGAAGGATCTGGCCTCCCTCGGTGTAGACACCACCGAAATACACGACATCGGCCTTGGCTTCCTTGATCTTGGCGACCAGGGCGGCATAGTCCTTTTCGCCAACGGTGATACCTTCGAAACCGACCTCGGTAAGGCCGCCCGCATTAATGGTTTTCTTGACCTCCTCGACCAAGCCCTGGCCGTAGGGCGTCTTGTCGTGAATGAGGAAGACGTTCTTCCCGGCGAATTGCTTCACCAGGTAGTTGCCGGCGATAGTGCCCTGCTGGTCGTCGCGGCCACAGGTGCGGAACGTGTTCCACAGTCCGCGCTCTGTGAACTTCGGGTTGGTTGAAGCAGGCGTGACCTGCAGCATGCCGTTCTCCGCGTAGACATCGGAGGCCGGGATCGAGGCACCGGAATTCTGGTGTCCGATGACGAAGAGAATACCGGAGGCGGCGAGCCTGTTCGCAACCGAGACTGCCTGCTTCGGATCGCCAGCGTCGTCTTCGATCTGAAGGACGACCTTTTCGCCGAGAATGCCACCGGCGGCGTTAATGTCTTCAACGGCCTGCTTTACGCCGTTGAGATTTTGCTCTCCCACGGCCGCGCTGCCGCCGGTGACGGGCCCTGCCCAGCCGATCATCAAATCGGCGCGCGCGGGAGTTCCGATGGCTGCTAGTAATGTCGCTGCGATGATAAGTTTCTTCATTGCCATTCCCCTGTTTGATGCTGGTCGATAGATCCTCGAGCAGGGCATCTCCTGCTCTCGGGTTGGTGATTGTGGTTCCGAGCGCTCGCCCCTCGGGATTGATCGTCAGGAGGGTTGCGGGCGCAGTCCGCGGGAGTTTCAGCTCTCCGGCAGCCGTCGCCGCACGATCGCGGCATGGGTGTTGACGCCGTGGATGAGCCCGGCATCATTGAAGTCGAAGCCAGGATTGTGCAGCGGCGCGGAATCCCTTCCGTTGCCGAGATACAGAAAGCACCCTGGTACGTGGCTCAGGAAATGAGCGAAGTCTTCCGAGGCGGTGATAGGTTCTGCCGCGATCCTGATGTCCTCGTCCGGCAAGACAGTCCTGGCTGCGGTAAGGACCTCCTCGACAAGCCCAGCGTCGTTGACGAGAGGGACGAACTCCCTGGTGTAGGTGACTTCTGCGCTAACGTTGTAAGCGGCAGCGGTTGCTTCAGCGATAATCCGCATCTGCTTCTCGATCGCCTCGCTGACGCTGGACTTGAAGCTTCTGGCATCACCCAGAATGCGCGCAGTCCCGGGGAGCACATTGCGAGTACCGTCGGTTTGAAGTTCGGTCACCGATACGACTGCGGCGTCGGTCGGGCTAATCCGGCGGGAGACGATCGTCTGGAGATTGGTGACCAGCGCGCACGCGGCGACCAGGACCTCATTGCCCCAGTGCGGACGCGCAGCGTGGCCTCCCACTCCCTTCAGCAGGATCTCGAAATTGTCTTCGGCGGACATGAGCACGCCAGCCTTCGTTTCGAGAACGCCGACCGGAATGCCCGGCAAATTGTGGATGCCGTAAATCTCCTGGAAAGGAAAACGCGCCATGAGCCCGTCGCCGAGCATGGCGAGGGCGCCTTTGCCCCACTCCTCGGCCGGCTGAAAGATGAAGCGAACGGTGCCGCTGAAGTTCCCACTGCTGGCCAGCAGCTTCGCTGCGCCAAGCAGCATGGTTGTATGGCCGTCATGGCCGCAGGCATGCATAACGCCGGGATTGACCGATTTGTAGGGAACGCTGCCCTGCTCAACAATTCGAAGAGCGTCCATATCGGCCCGCAGCGCGATGGACCGATTGCTGCTCCCGCGCGTCAGGGTGCCGACGACGCCCGTCCCTCCGATGCCTTCGGCAACCTCCAGGCCAAACTCACGAAGTTTCGCGGCGACGAAGGCGGAGGTCCGCTTCTCCTCAAAACCAAACTCGGGATGTTGGTGAAGGTCGTGCCGCCACGCGGTCATCTCCGCCTGCAGTTCTTGCAGATCCGACATCAGCGTGCTCCCGCTGCCTGCATTTGGTTGCGGTTCTCGACCTCTTGCGGTGATACGCCGACCAGCTTTTCGTAAAGCGCAGGATCAGTTGCGCCCTCGGTGTTGACGAGAAAGACGCGGCTCTCCGGGCCAAGCTTGAGTTTTGCGCGTTGCGCGGGGTCTTGCGCGACCTTGATCAGCGCGGCCAATCCGACCCCGCCGCTTTCCCCCGCGACAATTGCCGGATCACCAGCAAGCGGATTTGCGAGACGTTTCATGATGTCGACCGCCTCCTCCTCCTCAACGGTCATGAATGCGTCCGCTGCGCGAGAGAGGATGCGCCAAGCCACCAATGACGGCTCGTAGCACTCAAGCATCGCCATCACCGTGGCTTCGCCATGCTTGATCTTCACTGGCTTTCCGGCGCGGGCGCTTTCGTAGAGGCACGCCGCCCGTGAAGGATCGACGACGGTGAAGAACGGGCGCTGATCGCCATAGAGCAGCGAGAAATATCCCGCCACCGCAGCGGCTATGCCTCCAACGCCAGCCTGAATGAAGACATGGGTGGGCTTCTCGGGAAGCTGGCGCACCGCCTCTCTCAGAAGAGCGGTATAGCCTTGCATCACGAAACCGGGAATGCGCTCGTAGCCGGGCCAGGAGGTGTCGGAGACGGTCAGCCAGCCCTTTTCACCAGCCACCCGGGAGGCTTCAGCGACCGAGTCATCATAGTTCCCGTTTACCTTGATGATCTCCGCCCCGAAGCGGGATATCGCGGCAGCGCGTTCCTCGCTGACCCCGGAGTGAATGAAGATGGCGCAGTGCGCGCCGACGAGCTGAGCTCCCTGCGCAACGGACCGACCATGATTTCCATCGGTCGCGCATGACACTGTGATCCTGCTTGCGACCGCCCGAACCTCAGGCGAATGCAGTTGGGTGATATCGACGTCGCTGCCCAATTGGCGCGAGGCTTCTTCGAGCACAAGACGGATAACCGCATACGACCCGCCGAGGGCCTTGAAGCTTCCGAGCCCCAGGCGATGCCCTTCGTCCTTGATGTGAACGGAACCGACGCCAATGTCGCGGGCGAGGTGCGCGAGCGACACGAGGGGCGTCTCCCGGTGACCTTGCCGCAGGCTCAGAAACCGCTCGACGTTCGCAGCCGCCTCAAGCCCTAAGGTTACGGCATCGGAGATTTCGAGGGGTTTGCCGTGATCGACGTTGTCGTTCAAAAGAAGCATCTTGTTCCGCCATTCGCTCCGAAAAGACACTTTATCGATATTGCATTTCGGTTCGAATTTGCGCTTAAACTTGCCCCCTCTGGCGAGCGCTTCCTTCGATCTTTGGGCACAAAATGAGCGAAAATTCAGATTCG
>NZ_JBMDKS010000062.1:0-5547 GCF_057809835.1 Mesorhizobium sp. FG116 | reverse complement strand
ACCGTCGCCTCCGCGTCGATGACCGGCAAGGCATACAATGCCGAGTTTGGTCTGCCTCTGCCGGGATTCATCCACGCCGACTGCCCGCATTTCTGGCGTTACGGCGCAGTCGGCGAAACAGAGATCGAATTCTCACGGCGCCTCGCCCGCAATCTTGAGGAGACCATCATCAAGGAGGGTCCCGACACGATCGCCGGCATGTTCGCTGAGCCTGTCCAGGGTGCAGGAGGCGTCATCCCTCCATCGGAGGGCTACTTCGAAGCGATCCGCCCGATCCTGCGGAAGTACGGCATTCCGCTGATCGCCGATGAGGTGATCACGGGCTTTGGGCGAACTGGCGAGATGTGGGGGAGCGTCAAATACAATATGCAGCCCGATGCCATCGTGGCTTCGAAATGCATCACAGCTGGCTATTTCCCGATGGGCGCCATCATTCTTGGCCCTGATCTCTGCGACGCGCTCACTCGCGCTTCAGCGGCTGCGGAGGAATTTCCCCACGGCTTCACCGCAGGTGGAAATCCGCTGGGAAGCGCGGTTGCAATCAAGGCGCTCGACGTAATCCAGAACGAAGGCCTCATCGAGAACGTCAACCGCGTCAGCCCACGCTTTATCGAGGGGCTTCACCGCATCGGAAGGCACAAATATGCGGGCGAGGCGCGAGGCGTAGGCCTGATGGGCGCTGTGGAACTCGTGGCCGACAAGGCGACAAAGGCACAGCTGGACGGAAAGCTGCAAGTTCCTGAGCGCATTGCAAACAAGGCCTTGGAGAAAGGCCTTATCTGCCGCCCACTCGGCCAAGCGATCGTCCTGGGTCCTCCGTTCATCATCACTGAAGCGCAAGTCGACGAGATGTTCGACATCCTGGACGAGACGATCACCGAAGTCTTTGCCGACATCGGTTTGTAATCAGGCGGCCCGCCCGACCGCGACTGCTGCGGCAGCGCGGTCCGAGTTCAAGCGGTCCGTGAATCCACACAAAAGGCATACGAATGACAGGCCAGAAACTTAATCTGGGATCGATTGAAGCAGTCAGATCCTTCGTCCGGGAAAAGCAGCCCAAGCACATCAAAGTCGGCGTTTTCGATGTCGATGGCGTGCTCAGGGGCAAGTTCATGGCCCGTGACAAGTTTCTCTCGGCGCTTGATGATGGCTACGGTTTTTGCAACGCGCTTCTTGGCTGGGATGTAGCGGACAAACTTTACGACAACGCGCAGTTTACTGGGTGGCACACTGGCTATCCGGATGCCAACCTGCGGATCATCCCTGAAAGCGGGATGATCCTGCCCTTTGATAACGAAACGATTTTCTTCGCGAGCGAGTTCGCCGGCGCTGCCGAGGCGATCTGTCCGCGGGCCGTCTTACGCCGGGTGCTTTCGCGAGCAGCCGACATGGGGTTTGGCATCAAAGCCGCCATGGAATTCGAGTTCTTCATGTTCCGCGAGACATCCGACACTCTCGAGGAAAAGGGTTTCCGAAATCTGCAAACGCTGTCGCAGGGCAGCTTCAGCTATTCGGTCCTACGCTCGCTAGTTCACGAGGGCCTCTATCAGGAGATACTCGATACGTTCGGTTCCATCGGCATCGAGCTTGAGGGACTCCACGCCGAAACCGGACCTGGCGTAGTGGAGACCGCGATTGCGGTGGATGGGGCCCTGGCAATGGCTGACAAGGCCTCGATATTCAAGGCATTCATGAAGATCCTCGCCCAGCGTCGTGGTTTGATGGCCACCTTCATGGCCAAATGGAACGAGATGCTGTCAGGCCAAAGCGGACACACGCACATGTCCGTCTGGTCTGTCGATGGTCGACCGCTGTTTCACGACGGGTCCGCTCCACACGGCATGAGCGAGACTATGCGTCATTTCCTCGGCGGCCAGCTCGCATACCTTCGCGAATTCGCAGCGCTGGTTGCCCCGAACGTCAACAGCTACGCGCGACTGACGCCGGGTTACTGGGCGCCGACAGCCGCAACGTGGGGGGTCGACAATCGCACGGTCGGCATCCGTGTCATCCCTGGTTCCGCTAAGTCGCAACGGTTGGAATATCGAGTTCCCGGATCGGATGTGAACCCATATTTGTCGATGGCTGCCGCGATCGGCTCGGGCCTGCTTGGCATCGAGCGAAAGATTGAACCTGCACCGATCTCGGTCGGCAACGCTTACGCACAAGAAGTCCCCACTGAGAGGCGTCTGCCTGGCAATCTTGAAACTGCCGCGACGCTCTTTGCCAATTCGGAGGCGGCGCAGGAACTGTTCGGTCAGCCGTTTGTCCGCCACTTCGCGGATTCGCGCGTATTCGAGGCAAAACAGTTTTCACGCGCTGTGACCGACTGGGAACTGCGTCGCTACTTCGAGATCCTCTGACGGGTAGATTGCAGAGCCGTCGGCGCGCGCTATCCTTTTCCCAGACGATCGAGACGGGCAGTAAGTAAAATGTTATCGGGCCAATTCAATATGTGTTTGCATACCCGAAAATACATTGTACTTTACAACATAGAAAAACATGTGACTGCGTTTGAAGAGCAGGCACTTTGCGTATTGCATCCGAACATGGGGCAACGGCGGATGAAAAGGCGGGTCGCCAGGGCCTCTACGAGTAAGTCGCAGGCCTGGCGAAAAGGCCGGACCGTGCGGTACGGAGAGATGCGGCAAGACACACGGAATGACTCCCAGGAGACTCGCCGGGGCGCCCTGCGCGTCCCGGCCATTTTTTTAGGAGAACAGAATGGGCCGCTATATCATTGACACGACGGACTTGCCCTATGCCCGCGAGTTTCTCCACGCTCCCGTCGGGTATCACAGTCCAGGGCTTCAACGAGTGCTCAACCACATGCGTGGCGCCTCGTCCGCCTACAAGTACGTGCTGGTCATCGAGCAACGCTATTCGCGCTGGCGGCTTGGCAAAATGCCGCTCCGGCGGGGAGCTGCGGTCGAGCTCGTCGAGGGTGTTCACTATTCCGACCTGTTGGAGGCGGAAAGGGACATTTTCAAACGCCGGTGGCGCGACCTGACTGGCGAAGATCTCGATTCTCTTCTCGCGCGCGCTGAATAACACGGAATACGTCCATGCTGCCGATCGTAGGGTACACCGACAAACTGACCGTCGCTGGCGGCGAAGAGCTCTCCGTCATGGCGAGTTCGTTTGGTGCCCGCACGTATCGGGCAGATCTTCGCAGGATCGTGCAGGGCGACACAAATCCGCAGGGGCCCGGCTACAAGGATGAGGCGGTTGACCTGGAGTTGGGCGGCGAACGTGCGGCAGTCCACAAGGCTTTCTCCCCGGGCTCGTGTGTGATCGTGCCGGCTCGCGGGATGTTCTCGGATCTTGCTGACTTCACCTTGGCCGCCGTGGCGAGGCCAACCCTCCTGGGTGGGCAAGAGCGGACAGTGATTGCTCTTCCGGGATTTGCACGGATCGGCATCGATGCTCGGGACCGGGTCGTCGCTGATGCCATGGGCCAGAAGCTCGTTATCGACGGGGCCATGAAAATCGGCGTCTGGCAGATGCTGTCGCTGCGCTACTATGCGGCCGAAGGTCGTCTTGAGCTGGCCGCATCGGCGGAGATGGATGCCGCCTGCGAAGGCATCCGTGTCGATGGTGTGTCGGTAGCCGTTTCAGCGCCCCAACGGGAGATTGCGCACGAGTGCTTGATCGCTGCGACGAGGGGTGCCGACGGTCGGCTGAGCGGCTTCTTTGACGGCAAGATCGATCGCACGGCCTTGTTTGACACGGCGGTTCCCCATGAGGAGCTCCGGCGTCTTCTTATGGATTTCGGCCAGCTCTCCCGCCTCAGAAGCTTGAGGGCGGCTTGGGACTTCTCGCTCGGCATGATGGGCACCACCGTATACGATATTTCGCCCTTCCAGCTGAACGGCAAGATCCACAATGCGCCGGCGCGCGCGATGACGGGCTGGCGCTGGAAGGGAGAGGAACTGGATTGGAAGAAGCGTCCGGATCTCTATTCGGCGATCCATTTCCACTCGACTGATGTCTACGATGTCGGTTGGGATGTCGATTTTACGTTCCGGCTACCCGCGGACCTTAGGAGCGGCGTGTATGCTGTGAGGCTCGTTCCCGACGGGGACGAGGATGCAGCCTACTACTGCGTCTTTGTTTTGCGGCCCCCCCGTGATCGCGAGACGGGGAACAAGGTGGCCTTCCTGTTCCCGACCTTCAGCTACTTGGCCTATGGCAATCATAGGCTGGGCATGGACGTCCCGGGTACAGAAATCGGTATGGGGCGTGTGGTTGAGCTCGACCGCCATCACATGTTCCTGCAAACCAATCCCGGTGTCGGCTTCTCGCTTTACGAAGTTCATGACGATCAAAGCGGTGTTTTTCATACCTCCCGCCTTCGGCCCATCGTCGATCTCCAGCCCAAGGTGAAATCCTTCCTGGGTGGTTTCGGATCGAACGTCTGGCAGTTCAATGCCGATACCCATATCCTCGGCTGGCTCGATGCCATCGGGCAGGATTGCGATGTCATCACCGATGAGGATGTTGACTCGGAAGGATTGCGGCTGCTCGGCCGCTACCACGTGGTCATTACTGGCACTCATCCGGAATATCACACCCGCCATATGATCGAAGCGCTGCAGGGCTTTACCGACCGCGGCGGACGATTGATGTATCTGGGAGGCAATGGGTTCTACTGGGTCGTCAGCTTTAACGCTGAAATGCCCGGTCTCATGGAATGTCGGCGTTCGGAGGCGGGAATTCGGCCCTGGGAGCCCGGGCACGGTCAGTTCTACCACGGGTTCACTGGCGAATACGGAGGTTTGTGGCGCCGGAACGGGCGGCCCCCGAACCATCTTTGCGGTGTCGGCATGACCTCCCAAGGTTTCGACGTGTCCGAGCCCTATTTCGTGACGGCCGCAGCCGCGGACCCCCGCGCCGCGTTTATTTTCGAAGGCATCGCAGGCAAGAAGATCGGTGATTTCGGGTTGGCTGGAGGCGGAGCGGCCGGACTTGAGGTGGATCGGGCCGATGCGTCCCAGGGAACGCCAGCCCATGCGCTCGTGCTCGCTTCGTCGCACCGCCATACCGACATTTATTTGATGGTCCCGGAGGATCTCCTCGATCCGACGCCGGATTGGACCGGCACGCAGGCCGAGATCATCCGTTCAGATCTCACCTTCTTCGAAACCGCCGGGGGTGGCGCGGTCTTCTCGACGGGTTCGATCGCTTGGGCCGGATCAATGGCCTGGAACGGGTATGACAACGAAATCTCGCGGCTAACAGCCAATGTCTTGCGCCGTTTTAACGACCCGACACCGTTCAAGAAGCCGGGTGCCTGAAAATGCGATTAGCGCTAGATATAGGCGACACTTCAACGGCTGAGGAACTGACCCGAGTGGAATCAAAAAGCGATTTGCAGATTCGCCTCGTTCGTCAGCTTCTTAAAATGATCACTGACGGTGCCCTGGAAGCGGGTGCCCGCCTGCTTGAGATCGAGCTGTCTCAGCAGTTCGGCGTATCCCGGACGCCTTTGCGCGCAGCCTTGGCGCAGCTATCGTCGCTCGGCGTAATTGAGAAGCGTGACGGGGG
>NZ_JBMDKS010000061.1:0-6019 GCF_057809835.1 Mesorhizobium sp. FG116 | reverse complement strand
GGTCGCCCGTGCGGCCCTCGCGGGGATAGGAGCCGAAGACCAGAAACCGTGAACGCGCCAAAAGGGTTCCGGAGGAACGGAATATCTGTTCGTCCCTGAAAGATGTGAAAAAGATATATCGAATCTTGTAGGGCTTTCTCACTTTATCTTTGAGCTGAAGATATTCGATAGGAGAGAATAGAATAATGAAAATAAAAGACGTTAGAGTCA
This sequence comes from Mesorhizobium sp. FG116, assembly GCF_057809835.1. Taxonomy (NCBI): domain Bacteria; kingdom Pseudomonadati; phylum Pseudomonadota; class Alphaproteobacteria; order Hyphomicrobiales; family Phyllobacteriaceae; genus Mesorhizobium; species Mesorhizobium sp. FG116. The sequence continues at coordinate 5,809 of NZ_JBMDKS010000061.1, read as the reverse complement.
GCATTCACGCGTTTAAAAATTTTGTTCCTATCATCGACAAGCCGATCGAGGACGATTACCGGATCATTTGCGAGATCGAGACAGACGAGGGGCATGTCGGCTTCGGCATGGCATCCCGGTTCCTCTGGCATGGCGTCGCCGCGATTGTCGCGCATCATATTGCGCCTGCCATCAAGGGGATGGACCCACGGGATCTGGAACTGATCCACGCCCGCCTCCAGCCGATCCTGTCCGAACGCGGGCAGATGACGGGCATCAACCTCTCAGCCTTGTCCTGCGTCGATCTGGCCCTGTGGGACCTGATAGGCAAGCAGAGCGGACGTACGGTTGCGCAACTGCTGGGTGGCCACAAGGACTACGCGGAGGCGTATGTGACCTATGGCTTCCTGGCCTATGAGGCAGACGAACTGATCGAGATGGCCCGGCGCTTGATTTCGAAGGGGCATACGCGCCTGAAGATGCTCGTCGGATCGAAGGCGGGCATCGTCGAGGATGCCAAGCGGGTGCGCAAAGTGCGTGAGGCAATCGGCGAGGACATTCTCCTGGCGGTCGATGCCAATGAAAGCCTCAGCGCCGAGAATGCGATGCGGCTCTGCCCCATGATCCAGGAATACAACATCGCCTGGTTCGAGGACCCCATTCGCCGCGTAGATGCGCGCGATCTCGGGATGATGCGCAGCCGCACGACGATCCCGTTCTCGGCCGGCCAGATGGATGGCCATGTGCTGCGTTTCCGCGAGTGGGTCGAGCATGACGCGATCGACATTTTCATGCCGAACAGCATGTACAATGGCGGCATGACGGAGACCCGGCGAGTGGCAGCGCTGGCTCAGGCTTACAACAAGCCGCTGTCCGATGCGGGTGGTGGTGGCATTTACTGCCTGCACCATGTTGCCGGTTTCCGCAATGGAACGCTGGCAGAAATTCACCTCGGCTCCGAGCAGGTAGAGGAGCAGATGTTTGTCGACGCTCCCAAAGCCAAGGATGGTCGGGTTGCCATTCCCAATGCGCCAGGCTTTGGCGTGACCCTCAATCGCGATCGCCTCAAGGAGACTCTGGTCCAGAAGTACCTATAGCCAACAAAAAGGGAGGAGAACTGAAATGCTGAATTCAATGAAGCGTCTTGCCGGAAGCGGCATATTTTTGGTGGGAGCTATCGTCCTTGCCTTGCCGGCCTCTGCCTCAGAACTCGCGCTGCGAATGTCCAGCCCTTCGCCGGCCACCACCATGGATACCCTCATGATGCAGGCCATGGCCGACAAGCTGAAGGAGAAACTCGGCGACGATTTCAAGAGTGATTTCCATCATAGCGGCGCCTTGGGAGATGAGAATGTCCATCTCCAGCAGATCCGGACCGGTCAGATCGACATAACTCCGCTTGGATCAGATGCCGTACAGCTCAACCCCGCCTGGGCCGTGTTCGAGTTGCCGTTCCTGTTTGGTGACCGCACCGACGTCGCACGCCTGCTTGACGGCGAGATCGGCGAGAAGCTGCGCCAATCCATGCGCGAGAAGGCGGGCGTGGAAGTCCTCGCGTTCGGTGAAATGGGCTTCAGGCAAATCACCAACAACGTACGGCCAATCGGCAAGCCCGAGGATCTGAAGGGCGTGAAAATCCGGGTGCCCGGAAGCCAGGCTCGTATGCTGACTTTCAAGACGTTCGGTGCAAATCCGGTAACATTGAACTATGGCGAGATCTACCTCGCCCTCCAGAGCGGCACCATCGACGGGCAGGAAAATCCGCTCAACGATATCGTCTCGAACTCGATGCACGAGGTCCAGTCCTACCTGTCACTTTCCAACCACGTCTACACGCCAGTCACTCTCGTGATGAATGGCGCCAAGTTCGACGGCCTGAGCGATGAACAAAAGGCTGCAGTCAAGGAAGCTGCCGCCGCAGCCGCAGTCGACATGCGCAAGCTCGGCGAACAGAAGGATCAGGAGTTGCTGGACAAGCTCAAGGGGGAAGGCAAGATCGCAATAAACGAGATTGATCGCGCCAGTTTCCAGGCAGACTCAACAGCGATCTATGCCTCGGTCGAGGGCATCGCAGGAGCCGATCTCACCAAGGCCGTCCTTGAGGCCGCCTCTGCAAAGTGATGCTTCAAAGTGGAGCGTGCCAGGCTGTTGCTGCCTGGCGCGCCCCGACCTATTCTAGACGGTCCACTCCTGGGAGGATGGGCACGTTCAAGTCAAATCGGAGGAGATTCGATGACCGGTCGCGATAGCGATACAGGTGATGATCTTGCGCAAGCAATTTCAAAGGCTTCAATCGAAGCGGAACTTGCTAATACGGTGGATGAGACTATTGCGGACAAATGGATAAACGGCGTCGTGGAATTCCTTGGCGTCCTTGTGCTCGCTGCCATCACCCTTCTGGTTTTTGCCAATGCGTTCCTGCGCTACGCATTCAACTACGGCATCATCTGGGCCGATGAAATCGTCATAGCCCTGGTGCCATGGTTGGCGATGCTCGGAATGTTTCTCTCCGTACGCAGGCGGGAAATCATTCGCATCAGTTTTCTGATCGAGCGCTTGACGCCGCGGTCGCGCCGAGTGCTGCTGGTCGGCACCGAACTCGCCTCCACAGTCGCCTTCGGCTACCTGACGATCGTGTCCTTCAATTATCTATCGCTCTTTGGTGCAGATCAGTCCGTTTATCTGGCCTTGTCGAAAGGCTGGTTCACTTCAGCCATGTGCATCGGCGCCGGCATTGTTTGCCTGGCATTTCTTGCAGAGGCGGTCTCTCATTTTCGACGTGCCGATGAGTCCGGCCTGGACGAGGCTCACCCTTCCCCAAATTCGGGAGCAATCTCATGATCGGCGCTTCGATTGGCATCGCATCTCTCGTCGCATTTTTGGTGGCTGGCGTTCCAATGATCGCAGCACTGATGATTGCAGTTACCATCAGCTTGATTATTGGTAGTCAGTGGGGATTGGTCTTGCCGCAGAATATGGTCGCAGGAATGAGCAGCTACACGCTGATTTCCTTCCCGCTGTTTGTGCTTGGCGGCATATACATGAATGCTGGCGGCATCTCCGGCAAGCTTTTCAATTTCGCCCGCTCCCTTGTGGGTTGGATGAAGGGCGGCCTGGCTCAGGTAAATGTGCTCACAAGCATGTTCTTCGGTGGGATGGTGGGGTCTTCTACTGCCGATCTTGCGGGCAGTGCATCCATTATTATCCCAGAAATGAAGAAGGAGGGCTACACGGGCCCGTTTTCAGCGGCGGTAAGCGCGTCGGCCGCCGGCGTTGGGCCGTTGATACCCCCAAGTTCGCCCGCCATCCTCTACGCCGCCGTCACTGGCACGTCGCTTGGGGCGCTATTCATTGCCGGTCTGGTACCAGGCATCCTGCTTGGCTTGGCTTTCATGGGTGTCGTAACATATCTCGCCCGCAAGAACGGCTATCCCACCTTCGGGAAGTTTTCCCTGGCGGAGATCTTCCAGACAGCCAGGTCTGCTGGGCTTGCTTTCGGCATGCCGGCCATCATCGTTGGCGGCCTGATCTTCGGTATCTTTACGCCCTCGGAGGCTGGCGCGTTCGGAGCTGTATATGCGGCATTCCTGGCGCTTTTTGTCTATCGCACACTCGATTTGATGGGCCTTTATCGTGCCACGGTGGCAGCCGTGCAATTGTCAGGCGAATTGCTACTCATAGTCAGCCTATCCGCCGCGCTAGGATCGGTGTTGTCGGCTGCCCATGTCCCGGCCACGCTTGCATCTTTCATCGATGTGCTTGCGATTGGCGACAGCACCTTCCTGCGTCTTTGTGCGCTGATGGTGATCGCAATCATCGCCGGCATGTTTCTCGACCCACTTATCCCGGTTCTCGTGCCGGTGTTGCTGCCCACGCTGATCGCATTCGACATCGACCTGCTGCACTTCGGGACGTTGATGGTTATGGCTGTGGTGATCGGGCAGGTGACACCACCTGTTGCCATGTCGCTCATCATCGCCGGGCGTATTGCCCGTTGCGACCAGTTACAGGTGTTTCGTGCCAATATGCCGTTCTTCGTGGTGACTTTGCTCTTCACCGCCTTGCTTATGGCGGTCCCGGAGATAGCCGTCTGGCTGCCGGCATACCTCCAGCAATGAAGGCAATAGGGCGCGGACCGACATTTACTATTCGGCACAATTCTCTGCATCGAGCAGATGCTTCTGGCGGCGCAATTGCGCCGTCAACGACCAGTTCGGCAACCTGTGTATCAAGAGCTTCCCATGCCATTGCTCCTAGGGCCTGAGAACTATCGCAAAACGCCGTGGAAGAACGGCAACGGCGTGACCGAAGATATTCTCTTGCTGCCCCACGGCTCTTCGCATGACGATTTTGACATACGCATCAGTCGTGCTCCAATTGTCGATGACTCCCGCTTTTCCGCATTCGCCGGTGTCGATCGAACGATTACGCGGCTCGGCGAAAACCCCTTATCGCTTCGCTTTGACGATCGTGAAGAAGAGCTTTCTTACTTAGTCCCTTATAGCTTCGACAGCACCCTCACTCCCAGTTCGCGTCTGGCCTCAGGTCCATCTCAAGTAATGAATGTCATGACACGGAGAGGTCGGTGGCAGTCTCAAGTGTCTGTCCTGCATGGGAGCGCAACGAATGCCATCACCTGTCGGCAGGGTGACATGCTTGTCGCATACGTCTTGCACGGAAAATGCGACGTCGGCGGCTCGCATGTGGGCAACGGTCAGACTTTGATCCTCGACGGTCCGGTCACCATCGAGATGGAATTGCCGGATCGAACTTCCTGCCTCATCGCAATGCTCTCGGCTGTCGCGGCTCGGTAGGCGGCTAGTGGATATTGGTTCGGAATTACTGATCTCGATCGATTTTCTTTACTATTTTTATGATGCCGGATGCTGAGATACTTTCCGGCCATGAATACAATGGTCGAACTTCGAAAGGCACTGGGAGTGCCGTTGTCAGCCCCCGATATGGGTGAACTGCTGAGGGGGCATGACCTGCCGCAATTTAGCCGGCTCCTGGCCGGACGACGGACAATGCGCGTGCTGTCCAACGCGACAGCCGTGCCTGATGATGTGAAGGGGGGCGTCATGCTTCTCGGCAACTTCGACGGGTTCCACCGCGGTCACCGGGCATTGCTCGCATCAGCCATCTGTGAATCGGTATCCTGCGGCGGCCTCCCGGTTGGGGCCATGTCGGTGGAACCCCATCCAAAACAGTTCTTTGCTCCGAATTCAGGGCCGTTTCGGCTCACGACGCCTTCCACCAAGCAGGAAATGTTCCACCTGTTGGGTTTCGACTTTCTCTATAGTCCGCATTTCGACAGCGCCTTTGCCGGACTGGAGCCGGAGCAGTTCATCGAGCAAGTTCTCGTGTCCGGTTTTGCCGTGAGCAGGATCGTCGTGGGACGCGGCTTCAGGTTCGGAAGACAGCGCCGTGGCGACGTAGACATGCTGCACCGTTTCGCAGAGCGATGCGGCTTTGCCGTGACGGCTGTCGATGAGCTTCAACATAACGGCGTTACATGCTCGTCGACGCTGGTGCGCAACCGGATAAGCGCGGGGGACATCGATGGTGCGAATGCCTTGCTGGGGTGTCCGTGGAGCGTCGAATTCAGCTCCCTTTCAGGCTCGCTCCTGACCACAGGCGAAAGTCCAATCGATTGGCCGACGCAGGTCCTTATGCCTGCTTTTGGCGAATATGAGATAGCGATGCGGGGCACTGGTAATAGTCATATCTTGTCCATCGGTCGCCTCACGGTCACGCCATCGGCAACGCGCCTGAAAGTCCATTCGCGTGAACGACTGACGGCGGCGCCATGTTTTGTCGATTTGCTTCG
>NZ_JBMDKS010000060.1:0-6101 GCF_057809835.1 Mesorhizobium sp. FG116 | reverse complement strand
GTGCTGACCAGCCACGACGCATTCGGCTATTTCGGTCGCGAATACGGCGTGACCTTTCTGGCCCCGCTCGGCCTGTCCACCGAGGGCGAGGCTTCCGCTGGCGGCGTCGCCAAGCTGATCGAGCAGATCAAGCAAGAGGGCGTGAGGGTGTATTTCTTCGAGAACTCCAATGATCCGCGTCTCGTCAAGCAGATCGCCAAGGCCACCGGAGCCAAGGCCGGAGGCGAACTTTACGTCGAGGCGCTGTCGAAAAAGGACGGTCCCGCCGCAACCTATGAGAAGATGTTCCGCTACAATGTCGACCAGTTGGCCAGCGCCATGGCGAAGCAGACCGTAGCGACAAAATAGGCCGACGCACAGGTATCGGGATGGCCCGGGCGTTGTCCGGGCCGCCTGCGTGGCGCGCCCGTTATCGCCCTATGCTGCGGCTACCCCCGTAACTGTGAGCGGATCGCGCCGGACATAACGGGGTGAAACCGGGATCGCCGCCCAACACCGGCGAGGCGTTGAGATTCTCGTTCAAATATGCGCAACAATCCTAAGCCCAGCGCCGGAATACCGGATGGGGTGGAGCAACCGCACCGCCGCAGCGAGGTCGCTTCGGCGCATACGGGCAGCGATTTCCGGCCGATCGTGTTGGCGCATGGCGACCTTGTCGATCGTGACGCCCATGAAGTTGCGACTGTTTGCCTGGTCTGGAATACCCGGACGATAGACTGAGCCCTAGACCGAAACCTGCGGATGGGGCGTGTCGCCTTTGATCTGCCGGACAACAGCACGGTGGTCGAATCTGTTGCGGGGAGCGTCCCTCGCTGGGATTTGCGTCCGGCGGAAATGGTTTGTTGTAAACTTGATTATTTTAGTCTAGTTTTTGTTTTCTCAAGTTTCGTTGCGCGGTAAGGTCGCGCCGCTTCCCTCCGATGGACGGAAGGAGCGACGATAAGGAGAGGCAAACATGGAACTGAGTGCGCCCAGGGCGATCGTGTTCATCATCGCCATCGTGATTGCGATGATCTCGCTGCTGCCGGTGATCGGCATTCCAGTCGGAGCGCTGGGCGCCTATAGCTACTGGCTGCTACTGGTCGCTTTCATCGTTCTGGCGGCCGGCACTCTGTTCAAGGGCATCTAGGTCGCGGACAAGAATTGGGCTGCCGGCAACTGCTGCTGTAGGCCCGAACCGTGACAGGGCGCTCAACAACAAGAACTTCTCCCCAGAGGCGATCATCATCATGGATTCGGCGGTCGGAAGGCCCGACGGACTTCAGAGAGACGGCGACGATGGTACGGCTAGGAGGCGCGCGGCATGATCCACTACACACCGGTACAAGAATTGCCCCCGGCAAATGGCGCCTCGGTCGAGGAATGGAACCGCCATCGCGAACGTTTCACGACCGTGGAAGCTTCGCGGTCGCATCTTCGCAAGGCGAAGCGTGCAGCCGATGAGAGCCTGCGACGAGCCCAGGATGCACCTGAGCCGCATACGAGTGACAATTCTATCTTCGCCGCGCTCTGGGAGGTCCATCTGGCTCACCGCGAGGCTCTGTTCGACGCAATGCGCCGGCTCGACGAGGCGAGCGAAGCGCTTCGGTCCGAGACTCCCCGCAACGGCAACGATAAATGATCGGGTCGCATCAAGCGAGCGGCGGCACCTTGGCTGGACCACGATCAGGCGCACCGCGGCCAATCCGCCACGCACGCGCTTTCACACAAGACAAACAGGAGAGTTGAGCGCGTGTCACAGATGGAAATCGAACGTCGCCAAAACGAAGCCGAGGCGCATATAAGGGCGACGGTGATCAACGAACTTTGCGAGGTTATGCACAAAGTCGGCCTACCGCCAATGACGGTCTTGCGTCTGGCGGCGCGTTCGATCGGCACGATCTATCGGGAGATGGCCTACGCCCATTGCGGCATCGAATCGTGCCCCTGTGGGTGGCGGCCACACCCAGCGATGGATATCGAGATCCTGCGGATGGCGCTGATGGTGGCGTGCGAACAACGACGAACCGACGACTTGCGACTCATGCGGATAGCCGGCACTGCGTGACTATCGTGCTTGTGCTTACCGACCCATCGGCCCGCCGCATATCACGCAGGGGCGGCTGGCGACGTGTCGAGAAGGAGCGGCAGGCCTCGGCTGGCAGCCATCTCGGCGATCAGTTTTTGCAACATCTGATCCGATATTTTCGTCTGCGTCGCCTTACGGACTTCAACCGCAAGGCTATGTACGTCGACCGGCGCCTTTGCGAGCATGTCGTCGAGCGCTATGCCGATTTCGATGACCGCGTCGACATCGATGTCTCTGGGCAGGTCCCGCATGCTGCGTACTCCGTATCCAGATACATCCTAAATCCGATTTGGCGACTGTCGAATCCAAACTCGGCCATTCTGACGGCTGTAACGTTTGATGGCAGATTCAGCCGATGCCCGGCCGCCTCGCCTGTGTCAGTGAATTGATCCGGGCGGCCGCCTCTGTCGGATCGCGCTCGCGCCGGAGGCGCTTCGTGTCTGCGCAATGATACGGGCTACGATGTGGGCCGGGATAGGCAGCATGGTCTTGCCCATAAACTTGAGCGTGAGCGCGAAGTTGCCTGCGGCCATCGCCGCCTCGTCGCCCCGGTCGGCGCAACAGAGCTTTCCCAGACAAAGCATGACGGTCGGGTCGTCGCAATTCTGGATGCCTGCGATCAGCCCCATCACCAACGTTTCGTCGCGGCAAATGAAGTAGGATCCGGAATTGAACACCCGTAACGGACAGATAGCGCATTGACCCAGCGTCCTGACGAAGCGGGCGAGCGTGATGATCGCCTGCTCGCCATCTTCATCGCCCAGGAGCGCGCGATAAAGTTCTTGCGCCTGTGTCCAGGGCACGGTCGACCGCAGGGCCATGCCCCGCGTCCAATGACGATATCCTTCCAGCACAAGTTTCTCGGCGGGGCGATCGAAATAGCCGGCGTCGCGAGGGGCTGCATATATTGAATCCGGCATTCTGTCTCTCCGGAGGCTGCCAGACGACGCAGCATCGCCCGGCGATTTTTCTCAACTTGTTCAGGATGAACTTGGCCTGCGTGTCACCTATCAGGCGATAGGGCTCATCTGAGACTCGGTGCCGACCCCGCGCTCACCTCGCAGGATCGCATCGCTTGTCCGCCTTCTCGCCGGCCTGCCAAACAACCGAAGTGCTGGATTCGCCAACGCTCCGATAGCACCTGGGCGAGCGTATAAAGTATCGGGGTTTTAGCTGGTCATTGGCCCGCTCCTGCAGTTTTACCCGGGGAGTCATCCTAATTCATGAGTTAAACTATCATGTTTTCAGAAGCATGCAACGGCGTTACGTGTGGGGCGCCGGGTTAAGCGGCAAAAACATCGTGCTCCAGGGTTAAGGAGACGATCGGCCACTAAGTGTCCGGCGGCAAACGGGCGGCTTTACGGGATCAAATCACACGTTGGACGCTATGCGGCGATACGCTGCCTGTAGTGTTCAAGTACGCCGGCGACGCCATTTTCGGAGACCGCGACCTGAAGACCCTCAGCCGCTTCTGTAGCCGCAGCTGCAGCCCTGGCGGTTATCGCGACCTCGTAGTGTGTGACTGCCGACCAACTCTCGCCGGAAGTAAGAGCTGCCGCAAGGTCTGCCGCATCGGCGAGCGCGAGGTTGACGCCCTCGCCGGCGAATGGCGACATCAGATGCGCGGCATCGCCAAGCAGCGTAAGGCCTTCCCGGCTTGCCCAGCTGTGGCCAATCGGCAGTGCTTGCAGCGGACGAGCCCCAAGCAGTTCGCCAGCCTCGATCATATGTTTAAGCTCCGGCGCCCAGTCAGCGAAGGCCTCCATCAGCATGGCGCGAAGACGTTGTGGTTCAGCCCTGGCCAATTCACGCCCGGCAACCTCGGATATGCGTTGCGCTACATAGCCCCGGATGTGGCCATTGCCGTTGCGCTGACCGACGAGCAACTGATTGTCGCCGACGGCAAACATCTTGCCTTTGCCCACCAAGGCATCGATGTCTGGATGACGGCTGGCATCGAAGCCGAGCTCGACGAAAGTCACGCCTTCGTAGATCGGTTCGGCATCCGACAGCAGCCGACGGACACGCGACCAGGCGCCATCGGCTCCCACGACGACATCGAACAGCTCGCTGTTTCCTCCAACAAAGACCTCATAGCCGCCTTTTTCGTGTGGCGTGACAGCTTCCACCTTGCTGCCCCACCGCACAGTGCCGACCGCGAGCGAATCGAGCAGAAGGCGGCGCAGCGCGCTGCGATCAATCTCCGGACGGTCAAAACCATCACCATCGTGATCGAACAATAGCCTGCCATTCGAATCGTAGAGGCGGTCGCCCTGATCCTCGGGCCGGGCTTCGGCGAGAAAGGCCTCTTCAAGTCCGGCAAGTTGCAGCGCGCGCTGTCCGGTGTCGGCGTGAAGGTCGAGCGAACCGCCCTGGGGCCTGTCATCTCGATGAGCGTCTCGTTCCAAAACGACAGCCGCATAGCCGCGGACCTGCAGAAGTCGGGCGAGCATCAGGCCGCCGGGACCGCCGCCGATGATCGCGATTGAGGATGTTGTCATGATCGGGCTCTCCAGTTTACATAGGAGCCTATACTATAAACATAGGATGCTATGCAATGGGCGATGACAACTGGGACATGTTGAAGACGCCCGGTCATTACATCAGCCGGATCGCGCGCGGATTGGCCAGGGTCGGGGATGTGCGGCTGCGTGAGCTGGGGTTCGCCACCGCGCAGCTGCCGGTATTGACCGCACTCAAAGACGGGGCTCGCCTGTCACAAACCGAGCTCGCTCGTTGCTGGGCCAAGGTTGAGCAGCCGACCATGGCGCAGCTTCTTGCGCGCATGGAGCGGGACGGCATCATCCACCGCGAACCCGATCCCGACGATCGCCGCAGCAGCCTGATATCGCTTACCGAAGAGACTCGGGCCAAGCTGCCGGCAGGGCGCGCGATCCTCATTCAAGGCAACAAGGACGCAACGCGCGGCCTGTCGGACGAAGAGGTCAAGACACTCGTTTCTCTCCTCGCCCACGTGCTTGCCAATGTGGAAGCGATGGACATCGAGACGAGATAGTTGGCAGATTTTGGCCCTCGTGGCCGCAGAGGCCTTCCTTGCGCAAGAGTGCAGCAGCGGTCCGATCCAGTCGTCCCGCTGCAAAACCTCGATGTTCCAGCAGGACTGCGGCGCGCAGAACCAGCGGAAGGTCTCGCGTCCGCTCCATCACCTGATGCCACTTTGCCAGACGCGAGCCTTCGTCCCAATCCTCGTCGTAGGGTACGGCTAGGCGATTGTCGTCTTGTCGCGTTCGCGATGGTACAACCTGAACGCCGCTGAACAACTTCGACGATCGCGACAGCACCGCGTCGATCTCGGCGAATTCCGCCGCGAGCGCGTTGTCCTCCGGTGCCTCAACCGCAGCAGCTTCCGCCTCGGTCGAAGCCGTCCCCTCCCCCGCCCGGTCTCTTTCGGCTATCGTCGCACCGTTGGCGCTACGGCCGGCGAGTTCCCGTAGGCCATCACGAGAAAAACCCCGTCGCGTTTCTGCGACAGGATCCGGCGACGCTTGCGCAGGACAGTATGGGGCCGTGTGAGTTCGCGCGTGGGTGCGCGCAGGTCCATCTCGGCATCATGGAAAACAAGGTCCTCGACATAGACGAGCTCGCTCTCGATCCAGAGCGCGGTGAGCGCTTCGTGGAAATGCGGGCGCTCGCTCGGTTATTCGCGGCTACAAGCGTCCGGGAAGCTTTTTCGCTCCCGCTGATAATGGGTCACGATATTGAAACTGAGAATATGGCGCCCCTGAAAAATGGTTTCCGACTTGCAATGCCCGGTTCAACTGGTTACGGAACAAGTGTCGGTTCCGTAAGGGAATAATAGGGAATCCGTGGCCGGATCATCGGCCAAACGGAACTGCCCCCGCAACTGTAGGCGGCGAGCTGAACACGAAAATCCACTGGACGAAAGTCCGGGAAGGGCGAGCGAGGCGACGACCCGTCAGTCAGGAGACCTGCCGACGCAGATTGACCAACCGGGCGGGTCGGCTCGGGCGGGACTTGCGATCGCGCCCTTCCCCGCTCGATGCCTGGTCTC